>JAFXFQ010000015.1 GCA_017520365.1 Clostridia bacterium | reverse complement strand
GTGTCCGGCATCATCCGTCCCAATGAAGGATCTGTGTCCGCAATGCTCACAGGCTCCATTGGTTACACTGAGGAGCTGACAAAGTATATCATCAATAAGTCCAAATCATCAAAATCCCTGTCCGCACAGCTGGCCGATCCCGCTACCGACATATTCACAGGACTTCCTTTCAAGCCCGAGGCTGATAAGGTTACCGACGAATTCAAGGCAGAGGAATTCAAAGCATACGTAGCCGAGCTGACTCCCGAAGAAAAGGCAAAGGCTATCATAAAGATCAAGAGCATCCCCACAGAAGAGCAGATCAACGGCGCCCTTACCCAGGCAATGCTCGACTATAACAGAGAAGCAGTTGAGGAGCAGATGATCGCAGGCATCGTAGCGCAGACCGGTATGGCTGAAGCTGAGATCAGAGACTACATCACAGCAATGTCAGACGATGAGATCAAAAAGCTCTACGCTGAATCCGTTGTTGAGCAGTTTACTGCACAGTACGTTTCCGGTGTTATGGCAGAAATGTCACAGTATCCGCCGGAGCAGCTTGTAATGATCCTTGACGCCGAGCTGCCCACATACACTACAGAGCAGTGCGCCGCATATTATGACGAGGTGCTTGAGTTTTCTTCTTCATCTTATGAGGAAAATCTCCGCGTGCTCGGTAACGTAGATATTGATTCTCCCGCAACCGTAAACCTCTTTGCATCTACCTTTGCAAACAAGGATATAATCGAAGCGGCGATCTCAAAATACAACGAAACCGTTGACGAAGTGTCGAAAATCAGTTATACTGATTACGTTGGCATAATGATGAGCTCCATCACCGTTATTCTCGACGCCATTACCTACGTTCTTATTTCATTCGTAGCCGTATCTCTCGTTGTTTCTGCAATTATGATCGGCGTTATCACACTGATTTCCGTGCAGGAGAGAACGAAAGAGATCGGTATCCTTCGTGCTATCGGCGCATCAAAGAAGAACGTGTCCGGACTTTTCAACGCGGAAACGGTTATCATCGGCTTCACGTCCGGTCTGCTTGGCGTGGTAATAACCTATCTCGTTTGTATTCCCATTGATATGCTGCTCAAGCATCTCACAGGACTTGCAAATCTGAAGACCAATCTTCCCATTGAAGCGGCAATCATCCTCGTGATAATCAGCGTAGTTCTTACCCTCATTGCAGGTATTATTCCCTCAAGAAGTGCCGCAAAGAAGGATCCCGTAGTAGCGCTGAGAACAGAATAATCTTTAAATACTACTGAAATCATTCGCAATCCATCCAGGAGAAAGTCATGAATAAGAAATTCGTTAAACAAATACCGAATATACTCAGCTTTTTGAGAATATTTCTCATAATTCCAATAATCATTCTTTACCACACACCTGAATGTCACTTGTGGGCGGTAGCTGTTCTTGCGCTGTCCTGCCTTACTGATATGGTAGACGGCAAGGTTGCGCGAAAGTATGATGCCGTGTCGAAGTTCGGTAAAGGTCTTGACGGATTTGCTGATAAGCTTATGCAGCTTGCAATGATCTTGTGCCTCTTGAGCACCTATCCGCAGCTTACGGTATTGTTCGCCGTGCTGTTCGTGAAGGAAATAGGAATGGGCGTTGTTGGACTTGTGTATTATAAGAAAACCAAGGACGTCCACGCAGCAAGACTTCACGGAAAGATCTCAACGGTGCTCATTGATTTCACCCTGATCGTTTTGTTCTTGTTTAAGACTCTCCCTGACTGGGCAGTATGGACAATGATCTCGGCCTGCCTTGTTGCCGCAGTAGTAGCAGCGGTAATGTACTTTATCATGTATAAAAAGAGCTTCAAGGCAATAAAAGAAAATCAATAAAAAAAGAGAGGCGTAATGCCTCTCTATTTTATTGTATACCGAAAACCACGCGATAGTCGCGTGGTTCATTAGAGGCTATAGCCGGTGAGGGTGACAAAAAAACTCCTGATGTGGTAAAATAAATAAGACCTGGCAGTCAAATAAAGGAACCACATCAGGAGGACATTAAAATGCAAGGACAAAATAATGCCGTAAATAGTTTAGCACATACGAAGTGGAATTGCAAGTATCACATAGTGTTTGCGCCAAAGTATAGGAGAAAAGTGTTTTACGGGGAAAAGAGAATAGAAATAAGAGAAATACTAAGGAAATTATGCGAATGGAAAGGGGTAGAAATCATAGAAGGAGAGATATGTCCAGACCATGTACACATACTTGTGAGTATTCCGCCCAAAATGAGTGTTTCAGGATTTATGGGATATCTAAAAGGAAAAAGCAGTTTGATGATATTTCAGAAGTATGGAAATATGAAATTTGCATATAGGAACAGAGAGTTTTGGTGCAAAGGATATTATGTAGATACGGTAGGAAAAAATACCAAGGCGATAAAGGAATACATAGAGAATCAATTAAAACGAGATAAAGAAGCAGATCAGTTAAGTATAGTAGATCCGAGAGACCCGTTTACGGGTAGCAAGTAAAAAATGCATGACTGACAGGTCCAAAAACAGCGTACTTGTACGCAGCCAGTTTAGATAGGGCTATGCCCGAAAATGAAAAACCACCCGCTATGCGGGTGGATATTTATT
>JAFXFQ010000136.1 GCA_017520365.1 Clostridia bacterium | reverse complement strand
GGGGCTTTTTCAAGTGTCACAGAAGCTACATTGTCAACGTTTTCTCCATCGACAGCTACACCGCCAAGGATGTGACCCTTCGCTCGGGAACTGTGATTCCTATTGCAAGAAGCTGTCAGAAGGGCTTTGAGAGTATATATTTTAAAATTATGTTCGGTGAGGAGGGGGATAGCCAATGGTAAAGGATATTATGTTCTATTTGAGCACGGCTCTTCTCCTTGTTTTCGGTGTCTGCTTGTCCCTTGCTTTTTCGGGCGTAGACAGAAATCGTAAAAATCTTCTTTTAGCTATTTTGCTTTGCTCTGTTTGCGGTGCATTGCAGATAGGGACTCTTCTGCTGGGCGGAGAGGAGCTTGCAACGTCCCTTTATCCCCTCACCACTCATGCGGTCATAGTGGTATTCTCTTGCACCGTGTTCAAAAAGAAAGCTGTGACCGTTATTTCGGCGGTAGCTCTTGCATATCTTGACTGTCAGGTCCCCAACTGGCTGGGTATCGCCACCCAAGCGGCAACTGACAGCGCCGTCTGGGGATACGCCGTTCAGGCTGCCGCCACTATTGTCTTCGGGTATTTTTGCCTGAGATTTTTTGCATCTCCCTTTAGTGAGATGTATTCAAAGGACGGCTGGTCGGCACTTATGCTGTCAAGCGCGCCCATCGTATATTATGCCTTTGACTACATAACGGGCGTGTATACCGACCTGTGGAGCGGGAAGGATACCCTTATAGCAGAGACCCTGCCCCTTATGCTGTGCATTTTCTATACTGCCTTCTCGGTGATCTACGTAAACGAGAGCAGAAAAAAGGAGGATGCAAAAAAACGGGAACAGGCGGTAAGAATATGTCTGGATAAGCAGGAGCGAGAGCTGGAGGCTCAAAAAAAGAGCCTTGTTTCAACCCGCATCCTGCGCCACGATATGAGGCATTTTCTCAGCACCGTGGCTGTTAGTCTGGAGGCAGGAGATACTGCATCGGCTCTGGAGCTCATATCAAAATTCATAAGCCTGACCGAAAATGCAGCGCCCCAAAGCTTTTGCCAAAACGAAATGATCAACTATACCGTTTCGGATTTCGTTGCAAGATGTAAGGAAAGAGGCATTTGCTTTGAGGTCAATATTTCGCCTTCTATCGAGCTGCCCCCGTCAAAATCGGATGAGGACGAGATACTCCTCGTTTCCGTTGTCTCCAATGCTCTTGAAAACGCAATAAACGCTCAGGCCCCCGTAAAGGAAGGTGCCTATGTGCGGCTGATGATGAAAAGCTCAGATGAAAAGCTCCTTATCTCTGTGGAGAATCCCTGTGAAAGCGCGCCTGAGTTTACGGACGGTATCCCCGTTTCAGAAAATGACGGACACGGCTTCGGAGCACAAAGTATAAGATACGCCGTGGAAAGGTTGGGCGGAAAATGCCTTTTCTGTGTTGAGGATACAAGGTTCATTCTTAGAATAATAATATAGGATTTGCAACAGATGAACAAATGGCCGACCTGCGGGTCGGCCATTTGTTCAAAGAAGCTCGTCGTTATATTTTGCTCTTTCGCCGCCGATGAATTTCGGGCGAACGCGTGCGGCAACTACAAGTGCCTCGCCAACGGTCTTCTGCTTTAAGCGAAGAGGCACTGCAACTGCCTTCAGGTGCATTCCGATAAGGGTGAGACCTATATCGAGACCTGCATCTGCACGGATAGTCTCCACAACGCATGGATCCTCTGCCTCTCTGTAAGCGGCTGTGGCGAATGATCCGCCTGCCTTGGGCTGGGGTACTACGTTTACCGGATCTGCAAAGGGAACTGCCGCTCTTTCTGTTACGATAGCGCGGTTGAGATGCTCGCAGCACTGCGCCGCAATGTAGATGCCTCGGGGCGCAAAAACGCTTTTAAGACCTCTGTAAAGGGCATCTGCCGCCTCAGGCACGCTTGCTGTGCCGATCCTTGAGCCACAGACCTCGCTTGTGGAGCAGCCGACTACAACGATATTACCCTTTTTAAGCTTTGCTTCGGTGCAGAGCTCTTCAGCAAGGGCGGCCGCCTCCTTTTCTATTTCAGTATACATAAAAATCACCTTTCTTCAGGATTCTATCTCTACCGTTTCTCCCAGATGGAGGGAATAGATGCTGACGCTGTCAAGAGGACGTCCCAGCATCTGCTCGCACACCTTTTTGTAGATAAGGAGCTGCCTCGAATGGCGCTCTCTCAGCTTTTTATATGCCAGAGGTCGGTTTTCCAGCTCTTCTCTTGTAAGCCTGTCAGTTTTATAGTCTACAAGATGAGTTTTTCCGTCCTTATCCGTGTATATGCAGTCAACAACGCCCTGTACGGTGATGACCGTGCCGTCGCTATGGAGCTTTTGGCGAAGGTGCGTGTCCGTTGTGAAATCCTCTGCAGGCAGAAGTGTGTTGAAGCGCCGCTCACGCATTATTTCCTTTGCATTCAGCAGCTTTTGAAAAAGCTCGCTTTTTTTGAACATGGATATCTCGTCAAGACGCACCATTGCGGCGTTTTCCTTGGAGATGAACCTCTTTTCAACAAGGCGGGCCATTTCTGCGTCCTCGCCGTTGTCGCGAAGGTCCTCGAAGCTTGTGAATTGCATAAAGATATGGGTCGCGGTGCCCCGTGCTGCGGCATCGTCCGTTCGCTTTCCCGACAAAAACGAGGGGAGAGGAGCATCCTTTGCCATTTTTATGGAAACGGGGGAGTCAAAATACTCTCTTTCGTCGCCGCTTCCCAGAATGTCAGGCTTTAGAACGGAAACGGAGAGCTTTGCGGGTATATTCCAAAGATACTCCTTATCGTAGGAGAAATCAAGAGTTTTTTCGAAAAATGACTGAAGCTCCCTGCTTTTTTTACCCTCAGATACAGATGCTGATATGGGGGACAGATGGACGTCGGTTCCTTTTTTATAGGTATAATAAGTTCCGTCGCCTATGCGGGCAAGTGCGCCGAGTATCCATTCTCCGTAAGAGCGGGCGGACATTATTTCGTGGCTGTCCGGGGGGAAAAGAGGCAATTTTGCCATTTCCTCCAGCTTTTCGGCGGCTCTCTTTACCTTGCAGGAGACGATGAGCCGCTCTCTTGCTCTTGTCATGGCAACGTAAAGCACTCTTGCTTCCTCATCGGTGGAGCTTTCCTCAATTGTGAGGGCAACGGCGCGGCGAAGGGGGTTGTCGCATCTGATAACACCGCTTTTGTCGTAAAGCTTCATTCCTATAAGTCCCGAGCGTTCAACAAGAAGCTTTTCCGTGGTCTCACGCATATTGAATTGCTTTGAAGTCTCGGGCAAAAAGCAAACGGGGTATTCCAGTCCCTTTGAGCGGTGGATGGTGAGGATCGTAACGCTGTCGGGATCGGTGAAGGTTGCTGCCTTTTCCTTTTTTTCAATTACGCTGTTGAGATATCCGATAAGCTCGTGGAGAGTACCTCCCCTTTTCGCTATCCGTGCAGCATAATCGGAAATGGCCTTCAGGCTTCTGATAATATCCTTGTTTTTTCTCTCCCCGTCCCCTCCGTAGGAGCGAAGGGAGGTGTCTGAAACGATCAGTCGGAGCATCTCGTCGCAGTAAAGCTCGCAGGCCATATGCCTCCAGCGGTCCACAGTGTTTTTGAATGAAACACATTTTTCTCTCAGTTCTTTTTCCTCGCCGTTATCGCAATAGCTGCAAAGAGAGTACCAAAGGGGAACGCTGGTTGTTTTTCTGATATTCACAAGATCGCTCAAGGTAAAGCCGAAGAGAGGGCTTTTCATAGCGCCTGCAAGATAGATATCTCGAAGAGGATTGTCGGCTGTGTTGAGAAGGCACAGCACCAAAAGCACCTCGCTGTGGTCGAAAAACTCTTCGTTTGCGCAGTTGTTTGCAGAGATGCCCAGGTCTGTAAGAGCGCGGACGTAATCGTCTGCATGGGTGCCGCTCCTGAGGAGGATTGCGATATCCTTGGGGCGAACGGGTGACCCGTCTGCAAGCTTGCCGTTAGCAAGCAGCTCGCTTATTCTCCTTGCAACGCACTCTTCCTCCGCGGGGAGGCTGTCGTCCGCCTCTCCGTCTTCATTTTCTTTTTCCACGAGAATGATCTCGCAAATGCTGTCGCTGTCAGCTCCGCTTTTGGAGGCGACCAGCTCATCGCACTTTTCAAAGGGGGTGCCTCCGGTCCTAAAGATATATTTAGAGACCGTGTTTGAAAAATCTATAACGCACTTGTCGCTTCGGAAGTTTTCGCTCATAAAGATGGCGCTTCCGCCGTCACCCTTTTCGTATTTGTCGCGAAGGTCGCGAAAAAGCTCGGGGCAGGAGCCTCTGAAGCCGTAAATGGACTGCTTTATGTCGCCAACCATAAATCTGCCCGCATTTTCGGATACTGCGGCAAATATGGAGTCCTGAAGAGCGTTTGTGTCCTGATACTCATCTATGAAAATGTAATCAAACTTCTGACCCGTCTCAAGAGCCGCCTTGGTGGGGGTTCCGTCCTCATTTACGAAGATTCGGCGGGCAAAGCGGGCGAGATCTTCAAAATCACATCCGCCCCGCTCTCTCTTCTTTTCCCCGTAAACGGAGAGAAATTTTTCATATACAAGGCTCAGTGACCGTATGTGAGCGGCTGTCTTTTTCATGGCCTCGGGATAAGCGGCGCCGCTGTCAAAATAGTCATTGCGAAGAGACAGAACCTCATCCTTGAATGAGCTTCTCAACTCCTTGAAAAGCTCGTAATTGTCCGAGCTGCAGCCTCTCTTGATGGGGGAGAGCCTGGGAAATTCAACGGATGCAAGGAAGGTGCAGGCACCGTTTAGTGTACCGTCGGGGAGTCTGCAAAGCTCGTTTGCAAGGGCCTCCAGCCTGAGGGATTCCTCCATGTATTTTTGCGTGTTGGGGTCCTCCGAAAGATAGACGGTAACGGCAGAGAAGCGCTTTCCGTAGTGGTTGCCTATACGAAGGAGAAGCCCCTTCAGGGCGGTGGCATAGCTTGTGGAGAAGAAATCCCCGTCAGCGCTTTCAAGATCTGCTGCTGTACAGAGAAGCTTTTTGGGATCTATGTTGTATGCACTGAGGTCTGCCGCCGCTTTAAGAAGAGCCTCTGTCAGATCGCTCTCGCTTCTTGCGGTGGAAACGCAGTCGAAAAGCTCCCTTGCGCCATCACCCTCGCTTCCGTTTTCAAAAAACGCTGAAACGGTCTCCTCCATTGCCTCTTTTTTCAGCACCTCTGCCTCGGCAACGTCCAGGATTGAAAAATCGGGTGGGAGTCCCAAGGTTGAAAAATGAGGTTTGAGCTCGCTTTTAAAGAAGCTGTCTATGGTGGATATCCTTGCGCCCTCAAGAGATGCCAGCTGTCTTGTAAGGTGGGAGCTTTGCGGGCTTTTTGCAATGGCCTCGCTGAGTGCGTCCGCGATTCGTGTTTTAAGCTCTCCTGCGGCTGCTACCGTAAAGGTGACGATAAGCATTCGGGAAAGCTCTGCTCCGCTTTCAGGATCCTTTAAAAGGCGGATTATACGTTCTGTCAGTGTGGCAGTCTTGCCGCTGCCTGCCGCCGCAGAGAGGATCAGATTTTTTTCCTTCGATTCAATTGCGGAAAGCTGAGATGGCGTCCATCTGCGCTCACTCATCGCTCTCACCTCCCTCGTTGATCTTAGTCTGTTTGTGTCCGTTGTGCCTGCACAGAGGCTTCATTGCGCACCACTTGCAGGGAGACGAGACTCCGAAGCCTGTGGGGCAGGAGCCTGCTTCACCTGTGACCAGTCGGTTGCCGACTCCCTGAAGAAATTCGGTTATAGTGTTTTCGATGATTTTGAAATCTGCCTCAGTTTCGGCGAATGAGCCCTTCAGATTTCCTTTTTTGTCAAGATATGCCGGGGCATATTCTCCCGAAAGCTCCTTGTCCATAGCTTCGATAACTGCGGTGTCTCCGAGGACTATGCCGGTTCGGGATATTTCTCCGAGAGCAAAGCTCTCTGTCTCATCCCGGGAGATAAACTTGTCTGAGGAGATGTCTCCGGGCTTTGCTGAGAAGTATACTGCACCTGCAGGGACGAGTCGCTCGCCGTTTGGCAGAAGCTCCTTTGCAAAGGAGCAATCGTCGGGCATATTGCAAAGGGCAAAAAGGTAGAGGAGAAGCTGTATGTTTTCTCCCTTCATAACCTTTGACAGTGAGAACGTCTTGCTTCCCGTCTTGTAATCCACCACTCGGACGTAAACGTTGCCGCCCTCGCGGAGGATGTCAACTCGGTCAACGATGCCGCGCACCGTAAGGTCGTGTCCGTTTTCAAGCCTTATGGGGATGGCTGGCAGATCATCGGAGAAGCCTACCTTCAATTCGAAGCTGTGGGGCTCGAAGCGGCTCTGGGAAAACTCGCGGTTGAGAGCCTTTGCGAAAAAGTGAAGACTTCCGGTTATTCTTTCGAAAAGATGATCAACGTAGCCCTCTGTGCGGCTTTCGGGCAGAACCTTTTTCGCATATTCGGAGATAAGTCGCTCTGTCCTTGAGATAACAGCCTCATCGCTCATGGGAAAGGCCTTTTCTCTTGCCGCCTCCTTCATAAAGTTTTCCAGAACGGAGTGAACGAAGGTACCTACCTCAGCAGGCTTCAGCTCCGCTGTCTCTCCCTCGGAAAGACGGAGAATATGGCGGCAATAGTATTGAAACGCACAGGCAGAGAAGCATTCTATGCGTGTTTGAGTAAGATTAATGTCTCTGTCAAAAAGCTTTGCCAGGGCAGTGCCTGTCGTTCTGTCACCGTCAGCACTGAGAGGGGAGGTGAAAAGGGTATCCTCTGCACCTTTTCCCGTTCTCAAAAGGGTCTCGCCTTCGGGAACGGTGAAGTCAAGAGTCTCCATTTCAGGCAGAAGCTTCAGCAGCCTGAGAGCACCGGTGGAGGGATGGTTTCCCGAGGACTCGGATGGGACGAGGAGGGTAAGGGTCTCTACAGGGGAGGTGACCGTTTCCATGAAGCGGAACATTTCCTCCCATTGTCTCTTTACTGTGCTCGGGGCGATCTCAATGCCCGCCTCTGAAAGCTCTTTTCTGTCTTGATCGTTGAAAAATCCGTCATCCTTCGGAACGCGGGGGAATTCACCGCTTTTCGCACCAAGCACTATAAGGTGCTTGACGGAATCTGTGCGCACTCCCGAAACGTCACCAAGCACAACTCTGTCAAGACCGTCCGGAATGGTGGCAATGCTGCAGGTGTCCGCTGTTCTTCGAAGCAGGGATGCGAAAAGGGCGCTGTCTGCAGTTTCGTCGCCTACGGCGGATTCCATTATGTCCATGACCTGCATTACCGCATCCCATACCCTCGCCTTTTTCTCGGCCTCTCCTCGCTTTCCTGCGGCCTCAAGGACGGCGGTCTCTCGGCAAAGATGACCGTAAACGTCAAAGTCGCAAAGCAGCTTGTATGCGGCGGCAAGAATATCTCTTACCTTGCCGGGGAAGGATTCGGAAAAGGCCTCCAAGGGTGGAATGAGCTTTTCCTTTGCATCGTTTGCAAGGGAAAGAAGCTGCTTTCCCCAAATGCTTTCCTCTGTGGTATAGCCGTCGGCATTCATATCCCAACGGCTGCAGGTGTAGCTCTTTTTTCCTCTGATGCGCCATTTGTCGGTGTATACCTCCAGTGCATCTGCCTCATCGGGAGTGAGGGCGCATAGTCCCGTTCTTGCACAGGCAACGATATCCTCCTTTTTCCAGCCTTTTGATATTACTTCTGATGCGGAAAGCAGAAGGCGGAGGGCAGGCTGAGAGGTAACGGGGGTTTTCCCCGAAACGAAAACGGGAATGCCGTGTCTCTCAAGCTCTATGTCTGTGATTCCTCGGAGAGACTCAAGGTCTGCGCTGACACAGGCGATATCGCTGAAGCGTGCGCCGTCTGCAACGAGAGACTTTATCTTTGCGGCCACAAGCGCCGCCTCGTCGTATCTGTCGGGACATTTTATAAGGGATATGCCGCTGCAGTCTCCCTCAAAGGGGACGGCGGCAAAGTTCCAGAGATTTTTTGAAAGATAGGAAAAAACAGGGCGGCGGCCGTCATTTATTGCCGTCTTTTTTATATCTTTTTTGAGATTGCGGGCGTGCCTCTCCATTTCAAGGGCGTACGAAACCACGTATTCCATATGTGGCCGGCCGCGGTCATCCTCGTCCATGGCAAAGGTGATAAGTGTATCGGCTGCCGAGGAGAAAATGCGGCGCACCACCTTGATCTCCTGAGGAGTAAGTGTGTAGAAGGAATCTATAAATACCTTTTTATTGTTAAACCAGTTGTGCTCTCCCAGTGCCTTTTCCAGAGCATCGGGTATCTCCTCCGGGTCATCGAAGCTTTCCTTTAAAAGATTCTCGTAAGCGGAAACTGCCAGCGCAAGGTCGTGGAGGCGAAGGGGAAGGGAGCTGAGGGCAGGGTCCATGTCCTCAGAGGCCTCCATGATGGTCTTTGGGGAGATGCCGTAAAGCTTCAGCTCACTTTTTGCCCTGAGGAAAAGGGGAACGTATCTGTCGTTTCTTGCCGTGGCCTTGAAGGCCTTGAGGGCAGGGGCCACCGAGTTGACGGCACTCCACATAAGAAGGGTGCTTTGGGCCTCGTTTATGTAATTCTTGGCACTGCCGCCATAGGTGCGGAAAACGCTGTCAGCAAGACGGCGAAAGCTGAGGGTCTCCACCTTGAGTGCGTCTGTGGGCAAAAAACGCCGGGCCACAAGAGTATCCCAGTAAAGTGCCTGCTGCTCGGGGATGATAACAACGCATTCAAAGCCCTCGGAGAGTGCTTTTCCAAGCTTTTCTATAACGTATTCCGTTCTTGATGCGGCTTGCTTTGAGAAAACGAATTCTATCATTTGGCTGTTCCTTTCCGGCTCTGAAAAGCGCTCAGCGCTTGTTTCTTTCTTTTTTCAAAAGCTCGATATTTCTCGTTATGGTTGCTCTTTTTCGCCATGCGAAGGGATAACGGGCAAAAGTATCGTCATCCATTGCCAAAATAACGTCGGCTGGGTCTCCCTGTATATGGGAATCT
>JAFXFQ010000135.1 GCA_017520365.1 Clostridia bacterium | reverse complement strand
CGCTTGTGGGATCAAAGAAGGAGCCGCCAAACTCGGATACGAAGTAGGGCATTTTTCCGTCGTATCCGTCATCAAGAGTGGGATAGTTCACGGGATAATCGCCCTCACCTGTAACAAGGCACTCATATCTTGCCTTGAAGGTCTCGGGATTCTGATCGTAATCGTGACTGTCATATATATCTGTAGAAGCAGTATGCACCCAACCCGAGGAGTCGATAACGAGACGTGTGGGGTCATATGCCTTCGTAATATCATAGCAAAGCTGAGGAAGAGCGCGATTTCCCATGGGGAAGGACTCATTGAAGGGGCACCAACCGATGATGGAGGGGGAATTCACGTCTCTCTCAACAGCCTCAAGCCATTCGGGGAGCATATGGGGAGTGGAGGCATCCTGAGCGATATCGAGGCCCCAGTTGGGGTACTCGCCCCAAAGGAGATAGCCTGCCTTGTCCGCCTCATGGATAAATCCGGGCTCAAACACCTTCATATGCATTCTGGCTCCGTTGAAGCCTGCGGCGATCTGCAGGTCAAGGTCACGTTTGAATTCAGATGCATCGGATGCGGTATAAATACCTTCGGGATAGTAGCCCTGATCAAGGACAAGACGCATGAATATCTCGTGTCCGTTGAGCAGCACCCTTCTGCCGTCAGTCTCAATGCTTCTCATACCGAAATAGGTATACACACGGTCCTCGCCGAAGGAAAGCTCAACGTCATAGAGATTTCCCTTACCGATATCCCAGAGAACGGGATTTTCGATCGAGGCAGAGAATCTTGCACAGCCGCCGACCGCTATGCTTTCTGCGAACGCTACCTCCACGCCCTCAAAGCTGATCCTTGCGGAAACCTTACCGCTGCCGACTACCTTTACAGTAAAATCGGCTTTTTTGTTTTCAAGATCGGGAAGGATCTTTGCGTGCTTTATGTATGCATCGGGAACGTACTCCGCCCACACGGTCTGCCAGATACCTGTACAGCGTGTATAGAAGCATCCGTGATTCCTCTCGGCCTCGCACTGCTTGCCGGATGGCTGCAGCTTATCGGTAACGTCATCAAAGGCAGAAACCGTAATACGGTTCTCGCCCTCTGAAAGAAGGTCTGTAATATCAAAGGTAAAGGGGGTATATCCGCCCTTATGCTCGCCCGCAAAAGCCTTATTTATCCACACCCTTGTGTGGTAATCGCAGGCACCGATATGAAGAAGAACTCTTCCCTTTTCTGTATCGTAAGACTCAGGCAAGGTAAAGGTACGGGTATACCACACCTTTTTCATATGCGCTGTATCTCCTATTCCCGAGGCCTCAGACTCAGGCACAAACGGTACTGTTATCTTCCTTTCAAGGCTTTCCCTTTTAGAGTATTCCTCCTCGTCAAAGGAGGCCTCACGGTCTATTTCAAAATCCCAGACACCGTTGAGACAAAGGAACTCGCCGTCTCTTTTAAAAGTTGGACGAGGATATTCGTTTCTCGGAATATTTGTCATATTTCCTCCTCATTCTCATATATGGAGAATATAATAATCATAATTATCCTTATACATTATACATTCCGCCCTCTCCTCTGTCAACGAATGGAAAAATTTTTTTACAAAACCTATTGACTTTTTTCATAACTGCCACTATACTGTAACTGTACTAAGACACATAGTACAGTTAGAAAGGAGGCTGTGATGTTCACCATAAACGCCCTTTCCCGCACACCGGTTTACGAGCAGATAGTCGATCAGATAGAAAAGCTCATATCCGCAGGCATCCTCAAGGAGGGAGAGCAGCTCCCATCCGTGCGAAGCCTCTCCATTCAGATCTCCGTTAACCCCAATACCATCCAGAAGGCTTACGGCGAGCTTGATTCAAGAGGAATAACCGGCAGTGTTCCCGGTCGCGGATGCTTTGTTATGCCCAATGCAAGAGAGCGCATCAAAAGCAGGGCCAAGGAAAAGCTCTCTGCTCTCACAGCTCTCGTTGAGGAGCTTTTGCAAGCAGGTGTCTCACGGGAAGACATTATAAAAACAGTTGACTCAATCACCTCAAAAAAGGAGGAAAGCAAATGATAAGCGCAAATAATATAACGAAAAAATTTGACTCCACCGTTGCCCTCGAAAACGTAACCTGCACCATCAACAACGGCTGCATTTACGGCATGGTAGGCTCAAACGGTGCAGGCAAATCAACCTTTCTCCGGGTCCTTTCCGGAGTTTACAAGCCCGACGGCGGCGAGGCGCTCCTTGACGGAGAGCCGATCTACGAAAACCCCGTATCCAAGGCAAAGATCGCTTACGTGCCCGACGAGCTTTATTTTATCCCCGGAGCAAGCCTTTTGCGAATGGGGGATATGTACAGGTCCTTCTACCCTTCCTTTGACAGGGATATGTTTCAAGGCCTTATAAAAGATCTTGATCTGCCCGCAAAGCGCTCTCTCAACACCTACTCCAAGGGTATGCGCCGACAGGCACTTACAATCCTTGCGCTGGCTACAAGACCCGATTATATTTTCTTTGACGAGACCTTCGACGGACTTGACCCCGTTATGAGAAACTACATCAAAAAGCTCATCTGCCAGAACGTGGTGGACCGCGGTGCCACGGCGATCATCACCTCTCACTCTCTTCGTGAGCTTGAGGATACCTGCGACCAGCTTGCCCTTCTCCACAAGGGCGGTCTCATTCTCGAAAGCGACGTTTTCGGCCTGAAGACCTCCCAGTATAAGATACAGATAGCATTCACGGATGAGTTTGATCGCTCAAAGTTTGAAGGCATTGAAATTGTCAGCTTCTCAAAGCACGGCTCAGTTGCCAATATGATAGTCAAGGGCGACAGGCAGGAAACTGTTGAAAAGCTCTCCGCAATGGGTCCCGTGCTTCTCGACGTACTTCCTCTCACCCTTGAAGAGGTGTTCACCTACGAGATGGAAGCATTGGGCTACACCTTCAATCTTGAATAAGGAGGAAACGGAAATGACACTTACAGTAAAACACCCTCTGTTTTCCAAGGGTCTCTACCTTGAAGGCCTGAAAAGGCTTCGTGCCATCGGCTTTATAGCTCTCAGCTTTGCCCTGGTCACCACCGCCATGCCCATACTTGCAAGCTTTTCCGTACCCGCGAGTTCGAGCAGATGGAGCTTGAGTTCTTCTGCCAGCCCGGAACCGAGCTTGACTGGTTCAAATAT
>JAFXFQ010000134.1 GCA_017520365.1 Clostridia bacterium | reverse complement strand
CGTAATCCGTAGGGGCGATCATTGATCGCCCGTCTCATAAACAGCTCAAAATATCGTTATTTTACGCCGTTTGTTTTTTCGGGCGATCAATGATCGCCCCTACAGATCTGCGTTTTTCATCGCACCGATAAATTACTGTTTACCATTCTAAAGCTGAATCTATCGGTCAAAAACCGGGGACATCTGCACATCTTTGGCAGGTGCGCTACGACAGTCCCCGGTATATTGGTCCGTAAAATTATTTATCTGCGTCCTTCATGGAAAGGCGGATTCTGTTCTTTTCGTCAACGCCGAGATACTTAACTCTGACAGCGTCGCCGATCTTTACAACATCCTCAACCTTTTCAACTCTGTTCTCAGCAAGCTTGGAAATATGAACCATTCCCTCCTTGCCGGGAGCATATTCAACAAATGCACCGCAAGCGATGATGCCTGTTACTGTGCCGGGGTATGTTACACCGACCTCAGGCTCAAAGCAGATAGCATCGATCATAGCCTTTGCAGCCTCTGCATCGGCAGTATTGACAGCAGCGATGTGAATCGTTCCGTCATCCTCGATATCGACCTTTGCGCCTGTGTCGCCTGTGATCTTCTGGATAACTGCGCCGCCCTTACCGATAACTTCTCTGATCTTATCGGGGTCTATCTTCATGGAGATCATCTTGGGAGCGTACTTTGAAACATCAGCTCTGGGCTCTGCTATAGCCTTGAGAATAACCTCGTCGATGATATAGTCACGACCCTTATGAGTGATCTCGAGAGCAGCCTTGATGATTTCGGGTGTAAGACCGTCGATCTTAAGGTCCATCTGAATGGATGTGATACCTGCATGAGTACCTGCAACCTTAAAGTCCATATCGCCATAGAAGTCCTCAAGACCCTGGATATCTATCATAGTTTCCCAGCTTCCGTCCTCTTCTGTGATAAGACCGCAGGAGATACCTGCAACAGGAGCCTTGATCGGAACACCCGCATCCATAAGAGCGAGGGTAGAACCGCAAACAGAGCCCTGTGATGTTGAACCGTTAGAGGAAAGAACATCGGAAACGAGTCGGATCGCATAGGGGAACTCCTCCTCAGAAGGAAGAACGGGAACGAGAGAACGCTCTGCAAGCGCACCGTGACCGATCTCACGGCGTCCGGGGCTTCTTGCGCTCTTTGCTTCGCCTGTGGAGTAACCGGGCATATTATAATGGTGCATATATCTCTTTGTTGTCTCGTTGTCGATACCGTCGAGCATCTGAGCCTCATCGAGAGTACCGAGAGTTGCACTTGTGAGGACCTGAGTCTGTCCACGAGTGAACATACCCGAGCCGTGAACTCTGGGAAGAAGTCCTACCTCGGCTGTGAGAGGTCTGATCTCGTCCATGCGACGGCCGTCAACACGCTTTCTGTCAACGAGAAGCCAACGGCGAACGATCTTCTTCTGGATCTTATAGATAAGCTCCTCCATAATGGAAGCGATCTCGGGATATTCCTCGCTGAATTTCTCAACGATAGCGTCCATAATGGGCTGCATTCTTTCGTCACGAACATTCTTATCGTCTGTATCAAGAGCGTTCATAACATCCTTTTCGCAGAATGCGAAAACCTTATCAAACATATCGTGATCAAGCTCGCAGGAAGGATATTCAAACTTCTTCTTGCCGATCTCGTCAACAATACCGTTTATAAATTCAAGGATGCCCTGATTTTCTTTATGTGCGAGCATAATTGCCTCATACATAAGGTCATCGGGAACCTGATTTGCGCCTGCCTCGATCATAACAACCTTCGTAGTTGAAGAAGCAACGGTAAGCTCAAGGTCGCTTACCTTTCTCTGCGCCTCTGTTGGGTTGATAACGAGCTTGCCGTCAACAAGACCAACATGAACACCGCTTATAGGTCCGTTCCACGGAATATCGGAGATCGCAAGAGCGGCAGATGCACCGATCATAGCAGCAACCTCAGGTGCGCAATCGGGATCAACGCTCATAACTGTGAGGGAAAGAGCAACATCATTGCGAAGGTCCTTGGGGAAAAGGGGACGGATGGGGCGGTCGATAACACGGCTTGTAAGAATAGCCTTTTCGCTGGGCTTGCCCTCTCTCTTGAGGTATCCGCCGGGGATCTTACCCGCTGCATACATTCTTTCCTCAAAATCTACAGAAAGAGGAAGGAAATCAATTCCGTCTCTGGGCTTTGCGCTGGCAGTTGCGCAGCAAAGGATAGCTGTCTCGCCATAGCGGATCATGAGAGAACCGTTTGCAAGTCCTGCCATTTTACCTGTCTCGATAACGAGAGGTCTGCCTGCAAGAGTGTAATTAAACACCTTGTAATTCTTGAACTCCATTGTAGAGCTTACAATTCCTGACATTTTGGAATCCTCCATAAAAATTTTATTTTCACCGTTTTCACAGAGGCTTAGCACTTAGACGGATACCTCTCGGATACCCATTTAACTGCTAAGGCGCGTGTGCAAAACGGTTTTTTTCAAAAAAACAGTATGGAGTGAGGAGTGAAAGCGTGCTTTCACCCATCACTCCAAGCTTTTAATTACTTTCTGAGACCGAGTCTCTCAACGATCGAACGGTAACGCTCGATATCAACGTTCATCAGATACTTGAGGAGATTT
>JAFXFQ010000133.1 GCA_017520365.1 Clostridia bacterium | reverse complement strand
TGGGACGGCGTAACTGATCTCAATACCTATGAATGCGTATGGATCGTGGAGAAAAGTGCGACTGTCACCCACACCGTAACCTTTAAGGTAGACACTAATACCGTAGCCACCAAGACTGTTGAGGACGGCAAGACCGTAACTGCACCTACTGCTCCTACACAGAGCGGCAAGACCTTCCTCGGCTGGTATACCGAGGGCGGCCAGAAATACGATTTTTCAAAGCCCGTGACAGGTGATATTACCCTCATTGCAAAATTCAAGGATAACGCCTCCGGTGACGTGCTCCTCGGTGACGTGAACCTTGACGGACAGGTAAACTCCATTGATTCAAACCTTCTCAAGAGAAGCGTTGCGGGAGAGTATATCATAGAGTCAGGCTCTCCTGCCGCACTTAACGCCGATATCAACGGCGACGGACAGATAAACTCTATCGACTCTAACCTCCTTAAGAGAAAGGTAGCGGGACAGTAAGCAAAAAGGAATAGGATTTCGGCACAGCCGAAATCCCTTTCCAAATTGGGATGACAGAGCGTCATCCCAATTTGGAAGGTATTTATCATAACAAAGGAGGAAAATGTTATGAAAAAGAGAATGCTTTGCATTTTGATCTGTACGGCAATGCTTCTCGGAATGCTGCCTCAGGCAGCGTTTGCGGCCGTTACGAGGGGCGAGATAAGCGAGATGGAGTTTACAGTAACTCCTCCCGCCATCGGCGAGAAGCTTGATTTTAACGTTACCGTGGGAAACGATTCCGCTTATACCGTTTCCTGGGTGGAATGGTACAGAGTATGGGGCACGGGCTCCGAGCAGCGGTATACCACCCCCATTGAAGCTCAGGTTGACGGAGAATATTACGCACTTCTTTATATTGAGGCTGTAGGTCTCAACGTTATTCCCGAGGATCTTTCAGAATTAACGGTTTCTGTAAACGGTCGGTGCGACAACGTGAAGCTGGAGCGGGAGAGCGGAATCGATACTGTTTACTGCTACGTGTATTTCGATAAGCTTTTCTATACCGTATCCTTCAGTGCAAACGGCGGTACGGGTACAATGGATAACGTAGCGGTTTATGACGATACATATACAGCTCCCGAATGCGGATTTACTCCGCCGCACGGAATGGCCTTCAACGGCTGGACCGTGGACGGCACCACCGGCAGATGGTACTTTCCGAATAGCGAGCTTACCCTCGGTTCTGATGTAACCCTCTATGCCAAATGGGCAGATCCGGACCCTTCAAAGACCTATACGCTGACCTTTGAGGATTTCTATGTAACAGATCCCGAAACGGGAACCTATCCCACCTATGAGGTGACAGTAAACGGAGGAGCCTACGTTCTTCCCGAAAGCCTCTTTGAGGAATTGGAATTTTACGAATTTGACTATTGGGGTATAGATCTTGACGGAGATAACAACTGGGAAAAGTATTATCCCGGTGACACTATCTACGTATACAGCGATCTTTTGATAAACATCATTCGCACGGACGAGGAAATTGATGCGGTAACAAAGGCAGTATTCAGCGTGACCTGCCCCGAGGGCTTTGAGTACAAGAATCCGGCGGACAGTGTTGCAGTAACCATCGCCGATGCCCCAAACATCACTCTTTGCGGCGGCTACGGTGAGGGTTACTGGATCCGGGGAGTGGAGCAGCTTTCTGCGACCGATCCACTTTCAACTGATGAGAATTATTCTCTGTTTGTAAAATACAGAGTGGACGAGGGATACTATCACGCAATTAACGAAAACTCTGTAAAGCTTATAGGCGACCCCTTGTTTGACGGGATAACCCCTTTTGTAGATCCCACGCTGCAGGAGGACGGTTCATACACTATCCATTTTGAGCTCCCTCCCGTTAAGGGAACAGATATTACCGATGATAAGATAGTCTTCTCCATTGACGGATACGAAAAGGGAAGCATGATAACCGGGGTCTCAGCAGATACGGTCACAGATCACTTTAAGCTTTGCGGCAGCGGCTACGGAAGAGACTCTGACGGATATGCATACCTGATCTGGAGAGACGCTTACAGCTACGGAAACGCAGTGTATGACGGTTCGGGTGTGTTTGAAAGCGCAAGAGATTACTACATATCAATATATTTTTCCCTTGAGGACGGCTACAGCCTGCCCGATGAGTTTTTAGACGGAAGAAGGCTTAATAACGAAAAGCTCGAGATCGACGGCATCGAGGGAGAAAAGGTATATATGACAAACAGGTCGGTCAAGGGATACTACGTGGTCTTCCAGCTTCCTCAGCTTGAAGCTGAGCCCATAGAGGAGGTCGCCCTAACTCTTTCCGGCGTTGACGAGGGCGAGTATATCAGCAGCGTTACCCTGACTTATCCCGACACCCTTGAGATCCCTGCAGAAGGATATTACAGCCATTATATTTTCTATGATGACAGCTATCACGACTTTGGGATCGGAGGAGACTTTGCAGGAGCTTATTTGGGTGCCGTATTCGAAAAGGGAATTACATATAGATTTGCGGCAAAGCTTTTCCCAAAGGATGGCTACAGCGCCGAGAATCTGAAAAAAGAGAACGTTACGCTGACCACCTCCCTCGGTACTTCCGGGGCAACAAGGCTTGAGTATGACAGTATATTCCGTTGCTATTGGGTGACCTTTGATCTGCCTATGATCATGGCCACCGTGTCCTTCGACGGAGACGGTGCCCTTGGTACGATGACAGACGTGAGAGCATACGGCGTATATATCTTGCCGAAATGTGGCTATATCGCGCCCAATACCAAGACGTTCAGCGGTTGGAGCATTGACGGAAAGCTTTATAGGCCGGGAGAGACCGTTCTTATCCTTGACGATACGGTGATAACTGCAGTATGGTCGAGAGCTCCCCTTGTCACCTATACTGTTGCCTTTAATGCAAACGGCGGCTCGGGTACTATGAATCCTGTCCGCGGCGTTGTCGGTGAGTATACACTGCCCCCCTGTAACTTCCTCCCTCCCGATGGAATGGATGTGTTTGTGGGATGGCGATTAAACGATACAAGGATCGTGCTCGTGCCGGGCACGACTATCGGGATAACGGGCGATACCGTCTTTTCTGCAATGTGGAAGGCGCGTGATTTCTCTTCCTATACAGTTAGCTTTAACGCGAACGGAGGAGACGGACTATACGGTCCCGTGGCAGGGGTGTCAGGCACGTATACCTTGCCCGAATGTGTATTTACTCCTCCTGCAGGAAAGCAGTTCAAGGCCTGGGAGGTTGGCGGCGTTCAGTACGCCCCCGGAGATAAGATAACGGTGCTTGCAAATAAGAAAGTATATGCCGTCTGGGAGGACATTTACGTTGTCAATTTCTTTGGAAACGGCGGAGAGGGAGCTATGGCTCCCGTGGTAATGACAGCAGGCGAGTATATTCTTCCCGAATGTAGCTTTGAGGCTCCCGCAGGTGCAAAATTCAAGGCATGGAGAGGCCTTAGCTGTGATTATGCCCCCGGCGACGTTATCGACGTTTCCTCAAACTTTAATTTTTTGGCAGTCTATGAGGCTACGACCTTTTACGTGACCCTCACCGGTACGGTTAAAGGCTTTGGCGGCGAAGACGAAAAAACAACGGTGACCCTCACAAGGGTCGGTGAGACGTCTCCCCTGTTTGAGACCGAGCTCAGCGGCAACACCGCAAGCTTCAGATTTCCGTATATCGTTGCCGGTGAGTTTGTGCTGAAGGTAACAAAGGCAAAGCACGTTGAGTATACTGCAACGGTGGTCCTTACTTCCGAGGACGTCGTGCATAACGTGGATCTTGAATACCTCCTTTCCGAGGTGATACCGGGCGACGTAAATCTTGACGGTATCATAAATTCCATCGATTCAAATCTTCTCAGAAGGATAGTTGCAAGCGCATATACGGTGGAGTCGGGCAGCCCACAGGCCCTTGCCGCAGACTTTAACGGAGATGGGGCGATAAATTCCATTGACTCCAATCTCCTGAAGAGAAAGATCGCAGGCAAGTGATCTGCACAAAGATAAATACAGTAAAAACATTTTTATAATAAAGAAAGGAGAAACAATATGAGCTATATCGGAAAATGGAGGCTCCATTCTGTGGGAGTGATGAATGAGGATTTTGAGCTTCAGTATCTTGCCCCTGAGGAGTACTTAGCTTCACCCATGCCTTACGTTGACGAAAGCGACGAGGAGGCTGTTGCCGATGAAATGAAGGAAAGGAAGCAGACTGCAGCTATGCAACTGAGCGTATGTGAGAACGGACTTATGTATATGCTTATGCCTCTTCCCGAGGGCGTGACAAAGGAGGAGGTGGATGCGGCTGTTGAGGCAGGGGAGATCATCCTCATTGACGGCTGTATGTCACAGGCTCCCATGAAGTGGGAGGAGCGTGACGGTGCCTTCTGGATCGATACAGGCATTGAGGGCGAGGTGCTGGGCGAGGCGGCAGATTCTTGGGCTTGTGCTTCGGATGAGAACGGCAACATCAATTTCATGAATTTCAGATTCGTTAAAGCAGAATAAAAATCACAGGAGGAAATTATGGGAATTTTTGATTCAATTAAAAGAGCTATTGGCTCAAGTGTGAAAAAAGAGGCGTCAAAGGTAGTAACAAACGCGGTGAGACAGGGTGAGGCCGCCATCGGCCGCGGCAGAAACAGCAAGGAGACCTTTACCTTTGCCGCTATTCCTCAAAGTGTTGAGGAGCTGAAGGCCCTCCCCGAGGCATCTCTTGATTCTCCCTTCAAGACTACGGCTGTAACAATGATCGCTCTTTGCAGATATGAGAGCGATCCCGAGGCGTTTTTTGCTATGCTTGACTTTCTCAAGGGACCTGAAAGCGTAAGCCCCTATGAGCGTCAGTTTATCAACGAGAGAATGAGAGACAAGGGCTATAAGGCTCGCTCCTATTTTGAGGGAGCTACCCCCGAGAACAGCTATGCACCCTCCGTGCCTTATGCGGTCACCGTTCACGAGAACCCCTATTCCTTTGATAACGATGGCTGGGCAGTTATGTGGGTAAAGAGCTCCGGTGCTGACAATATGCGACAGATAAAGCTCAGAAAAAAGCCCTCTACCGGCCAGTGGTTTGTGAACGAGATCCAGTGCCTTTCCGACGTTCGTGTTCCTGCGGCTGAGGACCCTTGGGCGTAATATGGCAGAAACCGTATTTGATAACGGTATCATAAGTCTCGTAGTCCCCGAAGGCTGGAATGCCTTCGGGGCTACTGACAGTGAGGGCAATGAGACCGCAAGCAAGGTGTTTGTATACAAAAATGCAAGGGAGCCCTTTGAGATCTTTTCAAAAGCGGGTATTACCGTGTGCTTTTTCGGAAGAGACAAATATTATTTTTCTCCGAAGGCATTTTATGATGACGTTTGTGATATAGAGCCCTTTACTCTCGGAGATCATCTTTGGGAGGGATATACCTGTAAAAGTCTCGGATATCCCTACGTAATGCTTGAGGGGAGAAAAAACGGGTGCGTTTTTCAGATAATGGTACTTCTTGAAAACGGGGAAGAGCGAATTTCGATGGAGGATGCTGACGTGCGTCGGATAATCGGCAGCATCAGCGCCACGGAAGAAGGGAGCAGGACGTGACAAAAATTCATTGGATAACACTTTTGTCGTCAGCAGCTACTGCAGTGCTGTCTTTCCTTGTGTTGGCTTTTATAAAAAGAAGGACAGGCAAAGTGCGGGATACAGATTGCATCGACGGAGGTGTTATATGCGACAGCTCTGACAGTGATGCACCGAAGGTGATGCGATCCACGGAGATGGTGAGCTTTGACTGCAGCTTTTCAACTGTTGCCGACTGTGATAGGTCAAGGCTCTCGGGTATGATCTTCAGGCTTTGTGCAAGGCTTTGCGGTGAAAGTGTGCAGGGAGAGTACAGCTGTCGGGGCAGAGACAGGGAAAACATCAAAAAAGCCTTTGTTGCTCCACGGTCTTTTATGAAAGAGCTGTATAATATTGCTTCTGAGAATGACCTGTTTTCCCACAACGGTCATCATTATCGTGTTTCGGGACTCCCGCCTCATTTCGGTGCTTCTCTTGAAATAGAGTTTGCATCGGGGGAGAGTGTGTCGGCAGGTAATAATCAGACGAATTTCATATCCCGAAAAAGCGGAGAAGAGCTGGAGGCATTGTTTGCAAAATATGCAGGTATAAGTGAAGATGATGAATGCCTCTGGCAGAGCATCACGTTCAGCCGCTCCCATCAGAATGCAGGAAAATGCTTTTATATAGACGTTTTTGCAGACGGCAAGGATGAGATGACGGTGCAGGGGTATTGTATCTCCCCTTGCGGGAAAAGATGCGAGGCGGAGGAGCCCTTTGTCCTTTCTCGGGAATCGGTAACGGCGCTCAGGGCGCTCAGGCTGGAAGCTGTAAATGATAAAAAGAAAAAGCCCTCTCCACCCTTTGATGCAAGGGATAAGGAAAAAAGAGAGCTTGTCCTATGGGATTTCAAGGGTAACGAGCGAGAAAAGGAGCTTTCGGAGAAAACGATTTGCGATATTCTTGAGATACTTGTCCCCGAATTCGAAAAGCATTCAGAGCAATGATCTTAATATCGATGAATCAGAGCGATATGAGATCCGTCCTTCAGGCTTTGATCCTTCGGCTTTTCTCAGACTCTGACCAACGATATAATGAAAACCCCTCCGAGAGCCGGAGGGGTGATTTTTTTCAGAGCTGAAGCTCCTTTGCACAGTCGCAGATGATCTCAACGGCGCGGTCGATACCTACGGAGCCGGAGTTGAGCATCAGGTCATAATTTGATCTGTCGCCCCAATCCCAATCGGTAAAGGTTGCAAAATGGCGGGCACGGCCCTTATCGCTCTTTGCGATCAGGTCCAGGGCCTTCTTTCTGTCACAGCCGTATCTTTCGATAGCTCTCTGAGCTCTCTTTTCAAGATCGGAGTAAACGAACACCTTGAAAACGTCATCGCGGTCGCGGAGGATATAGTCGGCACAGCGGCCAACGATAACGCAGGGGGTCTTTGCATATTCAAGGATAACCTTCTGCTGTGCGAGGAATACCTGCATGGTCAGGGGCAGGGTATTGGTGCCTGCCAGGCCAAGCATACCGTAGGAGTAGCTGTTACCCATTGCAATATTGTAAAGAAAGCTTCCTGTAACGGCCTGCTCGTTTTTCTCAATAAAGTCGGGGGAAAGTCCGCTTTCCTTTGCGGCAGCGTCGATAAGCTCGCGGTCATAATATGCAACGCCAAGCTTTTCTGCAACAGCCTTTCCTATACTGCGTCCGCCGCTTCCCAGCTCTCGGCCGATTGTGATAACACCTTTCATAATAACAGTCCTTTCTTTCGGGCAAAAATTGTAAATATATAACAGTATTGTATCACAAACACGGGAAAAATCAAGATAAAATAACAAAACCTCTTTACTTTTATGCAATTTTTATATAAAATACTATGCGAGATTATATGAATTTACTCCCTGAAAGGTTATACTTATGAATATTTCCGATAATACCAGAGCGCTGGCTCTCAAGGCAGAGGCAGAGCTTCGAGATATATTTGCGAAGATCGATGAGGTTTCCCGCTACAGAACGGAAAAGCTTCTCGATATCTATCGCGAAAACCGTGTCAGCGAGGGCCTTTTTGCCGCAAGCACAGGCTACGGCTACGGTGACCGCGGACGTGACACCATTGACAAGATCTGTGCCGAGGTGATGGGGGCCGAGGCGGGCTTTATGCGCCCATCCATCCTTTGTGGTACTCACGCCATCACTATCGGCCTTTTTGCCCTTCTCCGTCCAGGCGACGTGATGCTCTCCATCACCGGCGCCCCCTATGATACTCTCCACTCCGTTATCGGTATGGATCGGGCTGACGGCACAGGCAGCCTTGTTGATTTCGGCGTTGAATACGATGACGTTCCTTTGGGTGCGGACGGCGGTATCGATTATGAGGCTGTTGCGGCGGCATTTGAAAAGCACAAGGGCCGTATCGAGGTGGTGTTTATTCAGCGCTCAAAGGGCTATATGGACAGAAAGACCCTTTCCGTTGCTGAAATCGCTGAGGCGGCTGAGTTTGCTCATTCTCGCCTTGAAAACGAGCATTTTGTGGTCCTTGACAACTGCTACGGCGAGTTTACGGAAAAAACAGAGCCCTGCAGCTGCGGTGTGGATCTTATGATAGGCTCTCTGATCAAGAATCCCGGCGGCGGACTTGCGGACGTGGGCGGTTATCTTGTGGGTACACAGAAGGCAGTAGATCTTGCGGGATACAGATTGACCTGCCCGGGCGTGGGTCTCGAGGTCGGTGCGTCCCTCGGTCAGAACAGAAACCTTCTCCGCGGTCTGTTCTATGCTCCTCACACAACTGCAGAGGCACTTAAAACTGCCCATCTTGCGGCGTATATCTTCAATGAGCTTGGCTACGAGGTCAATCCCGGCCCCTTTGAGAAGAGACACGATATCATCCAGACGGTAAAGCTTGAAACAGGTGCGGGACTCGTGGAGTTCTGCCGCGGAATTCAGTCTGCTTCGCCTGTAGACGCATTTGTTTCCCCCGAGCCGTGGGAGATGCCCGGCTATGACGATGAGGTGGTAATGGCGGCAGGAGCCTTTGTAGGCGGCTCTACCATGGAGCTTTCTGCAGACGGTCCCATGCGTGATCCTTATATTGCCTTTATGCAGGGCGGACTGACATATGAAAGCGCTCGTCTTGCCGTTATGGCTGCGGCAGACAGATGCGGCAAGAAGCAGTAAAGCGGCTTCTGCCGCAGTGAAATCCATCGCAAGCGATGGATGAAATCCGCTTCGCGGGTGAAATGTTTGCCTATTGGCAAACGTGAAATATTTTGCGTTGCAAAATGTTTCGGTGGATTTTCTCCTGCGTCTAAAATCATTTAAACAAAAAAGCCTTCCGCTCTTTTGAGCGGAAAGCTTCAACGATTATTCATTATTCATTTTCTTCCATCGCTTTCCCCGCTCACGCTTTTCACGGAAAAACTGTCGGAGCAGATCTGCGCATTCCTCCTCCATCACTCCGAAGGTGATATTGGGATGATGGTTTACGTGGAGGGAGTTTAAGTCGCAAAGGCTGCCGAAGGCACCTGCCTTCGGGTCTCGTGCGCCGATGATCACCTCAGGAACACGGGCGTTGATTATAGCTCCTCCACACATGATACAGGGCTCTAAGGTGACGAAAAGCTCACATCCAACTAGCCTCCAGCCGCCGAGATAGCGGCAGGCGTTGCTGATAGCCTCCGTTTCTGCGTGAAAGGTAGCATCCTTATAGGTCTCGCGGCCGTTACCGCTTGATGCGATTATCTTGTTATCTCTTACAATAACTGCCCCAACGGGCACCTCGTCAAGAAGAGCGCATTTTTTCGCCTCTTCAATGGCGGCACTCATAAAATAGTTATCCCTTGCAATATCTCTCATAAGCACTCTCCTTTTTTTACAGTATAGCCGAAGCAGGGGAGGGTGTCAAGACAAAAGGATTTTATATGAAATACGATTCAGTTATATTCGACCTTGACGGTACTCTTCTCGATACTTTGGAGGATCTTTGTGATAGCGTTAATTTCGCTCTTCGCTCCTTCGATATGCCCGAAAGAAGCCTTGGTGAGGTACGTGGCTTTGTGGGAAACGGTATCGGAAAACTTATAAAAAGATCTGTTCCGGACGGATGCAGCGAGGAGCTTTGCAACGAGGTTCTCGACACGTTCAAGGCATATTATAAGGATCACAGTCGTGATAAAACGAAGCCCTACGAGGGGATCGTCTCGCTTCTCCAAAGGCTGAAGGCCGAGGGCACAAGGACCGCAATCGTGTCAAATAAGGCGGACTTTGCGGTGCAGGAGATAGTGCCCGTTTATTTTTCAGGACTTATTGACGTGGCGGTGGGCGAGCTTTCAGGCGTTCCCAGAAAGCCTTGCCCTGACATGGTACATCTTGCTATGGAAAGACTCTCTTCCGGGCGTGCCGTATATGTGGGCGACTCGGAAGTGGATGTTCAAACTGCCAAAAATGCAGGCCTTGACGGTGTTTTCGTAACTTGGGGATTTCGAGAGAGAGAGGTCCTTGAGGGTGAGGGCGCCAAGTTCATAGTTGACTCTGCAAATGAGCTTTGGGAGGTGCTTTCGTAATGCACATACCAAGTTCTACAACTGTAGAAATTGAGGTGCTTTCCTTTGAGGATGCCCTTGTTCCTTCAGAGACGGAAAAGTACGACAGAGCCCGTTGGCTCTACGTTCCCGACTTTTATTCCGAATACCGTTACATTTTAGGCACACGCGGAAAAAGACCCTTGATCTGCATTGGTATCAATCCATCCACGGCAGAGCCCGATAATTTAGACAACACCTTAAAAAGTGCCGAAAGAATAGCGCTTCACAACGGCTACGACAGCTTTATAATGTTCAACGTGTATGCCCAGAGGGCGACTGACCCCGATGATATGGAAAGGGAGTTCAATTCAATGATGCACGTGGAAAATATGAAGGCGTTTGAGTACGTTTTATCTCTCAGCGAGACTGCTCCGGCTGTATGGGCGGCATGGGGCACCATAATTGAAAAGAGGGACTATCTGCGCACCTGCGTCCTCGATATGATCGCTCTCGGTGAAAAATACGGGGCCCAATGGTTCACCGCAGGCAAGAGAAGCAAGGCTAAGGGGCATCCCCATCATCCCCTTTACTTAAAAAAGGACTCAGTCCTTGATCCTTTTGATGCGAGGGCGTATTGTCTGGGCTTATCCAAAGAATAATAATCAATATACAGGAGATATTTATGAAAGTCAGTATTGCAGAAAACGTTCGCTATATCGGAGTTGACGATAAGACTATTGATCTTTTCGAAAGCCAGTATGACGTGCCCAACGGCATTTCCTATAATTCCTACGTGATCCTTGATGATAAGGTATGCGTTATGGACACCGTTGATGCACGCTTCACAGAGGAGTGGATGGAGAATCTAAAGTGGGAGCTTGAGGGCAGGGCCCCTGATTATCTGGTCATATCCCACATGGAGCCCGACCACGCTGCAAGCATCGGCGCACTTTGCGCAGAATATCCTGAAATGAAGCTTGTTCTCAACGAGAAGACGATAAAGCTTCTTGGCCAGTTTTTTGAGGGCGATTACAGCGACAGATTCGTAGTTGTAGCTGAGGGAGAGAGCCTTTCTCTCGGCGAGCATACGCTCAGCTTCTATATGGCACCTATGGTGCATTGGCCTGAGGTCATGGTGACCTACGAGGCAAAGGATAAGATCCTCTTTTCCGCAGATGGCTTCGGAAAGTTCGGCGCTCTTGATACCGATGAGGACTGGACCTGCGAGGCAAGAAGATACTACTTTAATATCGTAGGCAAGTATGGTGCACAGGTGCAGGCTCTGCTCAAAAAGGCGGCTGGACTTGATATTGAGATCATCTGCCCCCTCCACGGACCTGTTCTCAAGGAAGATCTTGGCTACTATATCGGAAAATACGATACCTGGTCCTCCTACCGTCCTGAGGATAAGGGCGTTTTCGTTGTATGTGCTTCTATTCACGGCAATACAAAGAAGGCGGCGCTCCTCCTTTGCGATATGCTGAGAGAGCGCGGTGAGAAGGTCTCCTTCTGCGACATTGCAAGAGACGATATGGCAGAGGCTGTTGAGGATGCCTTCAGATATGACAGGACCGTGTTCTGTGCAGCCTCCTATGACGGGGGCGTATTTGCGCCTATGGCTGATTTTCTTACACACTTGAAGTCCAAGACCTTCAGAGAGAGAAGGGCGTATATAGTTGAAAACGGCTCTTGGGGCCCTACTGCTGCAAAAGCTGTAAAGGCATCTCTTGCCGAGATGAAGGATATCGACGTTTGCGATACTGTGGTAACCATCCGCTCCTC
The DNA here is from genome assembly GCA_017520365.1 of Clostridia bacterium. GTDB lineage: Bacteria > Bacillota > Clostridia > Oscillospirales > CAG-272 > Avispirillum. Next base: position 250 of record JAFXFQ010000133.1, on the reverse strand, counting down.
CGTGAAGGAAGCGGACGTTGCAGCTCTTGAGGCGCTTGCGGAAGTAATTGTAAACGACGCAAAGTGAGAAAATAACAAAGGCCGTTGCATTTGCAACGGCCTTTGTCAGTGTAAGGAGAAAGATAAATTGGAGTTTAACGGGTAGAAATTGATGTGATGGTAGGGGACGGCGCCCTCGACGTCCCAAAAGCAAGATGGAAGAATTGTGCGACAAAATGGCTATCAATCCTTGTGCTACAGACGTTTGGTA
>JAFXFQ010000132.1 GCA_017520365.1 Clostridia bacterium | reverse complement strand
TCTCTCGGCTTTGATGCAGTAACCTATATGCCTTCAAGAAATACAGCCGAGCAGCTTGAAAGAGTAATGTCTCTTTGCGAAAAACACGGCTTCTTCCAGATCAGTGGAGAGGATATAAACTCACCACGTCAGTCCTTTGTGTGTCCCGCAATGGCCCCCTTCACACATCTTTATAAGGCAACGTGGGCATTGATCGGTCACGAAAAAGCCGCAACTGATGATATAAGAAACGGTATGTTTACCGATAAAACTGTTGAGAATATTCCCGAGCTTTCTGACAGAATAGACTATTTTGAAAAAATTGGAAAAAACAACTGAAAATAAAGGAGATAACAATGGAACTTTTCGAAAAAAAGAGTATTGCCGCAGCTATTGCACCGAAGCTCAGAATGCTTTGCAGCGCTGACGGCCTCGCAGGCGTTAAGGTGGATTTTAATAAGTCCTCAGCTCCCGTTGTTGCCACAGCAGAAAACGTGCTTGATGTTTATCAGGGCGGTGCTTGCGAGATCTACGTTGAAAATATCGGCGTATTTAACGTGTATCCCGTATATCCTGCCAAGCCCTTCTCCGGCAAGATCGCAATAGTTACCGGTAGCGCACAGGGATTTGGTGCCGGAATTGCGGAATACCTTGCAGAAAACGGTTGTAAGGTCTGTGTTGCCGATATGAACGCTCAGGGTGCTGAGTCAAAGGCGAAGGAGATCTGTGAAAAATATGGTGTTGAAGCTATAGCTGTCGGCGCTAATGTTACCGACGAGGATTCTGTAAAGAATATGGTCGATGAAACTGTTTGCGCGTTTGGCGGTCTTGATATTTTTGTAAATAATGCAGGTATCGTTAGAGCAGGCAGCCTTGAGGAAATGACCAAGCAGAACTTTGAGCTTGTTACAAGCGTTGACTATACTGCATTCTTTATCTGCACAAAGTATGCAGTTCAGCCTATGAAGCTGCAGAGAGCTGTTGCTCCTCAGTATATGGCTGACGTAATTGAGATCAATTCCAAGTCAGGACTTGAGGGAAGTAATAAGAATTTCGCATATGCAGGCGCGAAATTCGGCGGTATCGGACTTACACAGTCCTTTGCACTTGAGCTTGCTCCCTTCGGCATCAAGGTAAATGCGATCTGCCCCGGCAATTTCCTTGACGGTCCTCTGTGGTCCGATCCTGAAAAGGGACTTTTCGTGCAGTATCTTAATGCCGGCAAGGTTCCCGGTGCAAAGACTGTTGCGGATGTCCGTGCCTTCTATGAATCTAAGGTTCCCCTTGGACGCGGTTGTCGTGTTGAGGATGTAACACGTGCTATCTGCTATATCGTTGAGCAGAAGTATGAGACAGGTCAGGCTATCCCCGTAACAGGCGGACAGACAATGCTCAACTGATATGAAGCGAGCTGTATCTCTTATTCTTGTATTATCTCTTCTTTTTGTTTTTTGTTCTTGCTCAAAGGCTTCCGATCTTTATGGAGTATGGTACAGAGATGTTGACGGCGTCAGAGACGCTCTTCAATTTGCCGCCAATGCTGAGAATAAGCCGGTGCTCGTATGGGTCGTAAAGAATTTAAAAGAGGATACGGTAGAATCCCGTAATACAGGTTATTACAGCGTCAGTGGTAATAGAATTTCAGTTGACTTTGGCAATGATGGTGAGTTCTTCGAAATGGAATATGTCCTGGACGGAGACAATCTGATGCTGACAAATGGAACTGTCACCCTGCATCTTCAGAAATACAAATTAGATTAATTTTTACTTAGAAATCCGGTGAATATTTAACAATTCACTTGAAATTCCTTTTATAATGTACTAAAATACTATTAGAAATTTTCTTTATAGCTGTTTACAGCGGATAGGAGTTATATATGACATTACTTGTACTTGCAGCGGGCATGGGTTCCCGTTACGGTGGCCTAAAGCAGATCGATCCCTTCACACCCGACGGTGAGTTTATCATTGACTTTTCTGTTTATGATGCTATCCAGGCAGGCTTTGACAGAGTAGTTTTCATCATCAAGGAAGCGAACTATGCTGATTTCAAGGAGACCATAGGCGCACGTCTTGAGGGTAAGATCAAGGTTGAATATGCATTCCAGACATTGGATTATCTTGTTCCCGATGACAAGCTTCCTGCAGAGAGAGTGAAGCCCTGGGGTACAACACAGGCTATCCTTTGCGCAGAGAAGGTTATCGCAGGCGACAGCTTTGCAGTTATCAACGCAGACGATTTCTATGGAAGAGATGCTTATATGAAGGCTGCAGAGTTTATTCGTGAGGCTGAAAAGGCAGAGGACAACCGTTATGCAATGATCGGTTATCTCCTCGGCAACACCCTTTCCGACAGCGGCAGCGTAGCCCGTGGCGTTTGCGTAACAGAGGACGGATACCTTAAGGAAATTGTTGAGAGAACGAAGATCACCAAGGTTCCCGAGGGCGGTCAGTTCGAGGATGAGAACGGTGCTCTTATCACAGTTCCTCCCGAAACTGTTGTATCTATGAACTTCTGGTGCTTTACATCCTCTGTTTTCGAAGGTGCAAAGGCTGAGTTCAAGAAGTTCCTTGATGATCCCAACCGTGAGCCTCTCAAGTCCGAGTGCTTCCTTCCCAACGTTGTAGGTCAGCTTAAGGAGCAGGGCTATTGCTCAGTTAATGTTATCCCCACAACTGCTATGTGGCACGGCGTAACATATTCCGATGATAAGCCTGCAGTTGTAGCAAAGATCAACGAGTATATCGAGACCGGCGTATATCCCAAGGGTCTTTGGAAGTAATTTGCGGAGGTAGAAAAAATGGCTATTCTTATTACCGGCGGTACAGGCTTTATCGGTTCTCATACCGTTGTTGAGCTTATAGGTATCGGCAAGGAAGTCGTTATCGTTGATAACCTTTCCAACTCCAAGAAGACCGTTCTCGGCAGAATCGAAAAGATCACGGGTATTCGTCCTAAGTTCTACGAGGCAGACCTTTGCGATATTGAAGCCGCAGAGAAGGTATTCGCAGAAAACGAGATCGAGTCCGTTATCCATTTTGCAGGTCTCAAGGCAGTAGGCGAGTCTGTTTCTATGCCCCTTGAGTACTACAAGAATAACCTTCTCAGCACACTCAATCTTTGCCAGCTTATGAAGAAGTATAAGGTGGGAAAGATCGTATTTTCCTCATCCGCAACAGTATATGGCCTTCCCAAGTCCGTGCCGATAACAGAGGATTTCCCCCTTTCCACAACAAACCCCTATGGCGAAACAAAGCTTATGATTGAGAGAATCCTCTCCGACCTTTGCGTTGCTGAGCCTTGGATGTCTGTTGCTATCCTTCGTTATTTCAATCCCATCGGAGCGCATAAGTCAGGTCTTATC
>JAFXFQ010000131.1 GCA_017520365.1 Clostridia bacterium | reverse complement strand
TTATTGTACATCCGGTCAAATCTATGTTATAATAAAAAAGGAAAAACAACCACGGAAAGATATGGTATTTATCAGAAAAACCGCTTTCTAAACCGCCTGTTCATTTTAACTGCCGTTGCGAAATAAAGCTTATGGAAGGGATCACAGCAGGAACGGCTACCACAAGCGGCTTTGACGGTGCGGATTGGATGGTAAAATATACCGGTAAGCTTCCGAATTACTACATAACAAAAGCTGATGCCAAAAAACAGGGTTATAACCCAATTCTCGGAAATTTATCAAAAGTTGCTCCCGGGAAAAATGTTTACCAGAGGTAAGATAATGAACTACAACAACGCACAAAAGCGAAATGCATTCAAGCAGATAAAAGGAACTGATATTATCTTGGACTTTTCAAATTGCAAATATTTGGAGAGAATACACTCAGAATTAAAGGAAATATTCGGTCTCCCCGAATATTACGGCGAAAACTGGGATGCTCTTTGGGATTGTTTGGATGACCGTTTCGACGATGATAAAAACTATACGATAAAAATCTACGGGTACGGTCATTTAGAAAAAGAATTGCAGGATCATTGCTCTGCAATGATTGAAGTTTTTAATGACGTACATAAAGATCATCCAAATGTGGAGTTTTTGATGATTTCCTAACAATTGTTCGAGAGAGGATGAAAAAATGAAAATAATTGAACTTGATCTGACCGGTTGTAAATATCTTGATGAATTACATATCAGAATACGTGACGCTTTGGACTTTCCTGATTATTACGGAAAAAACTGGAGTGCTTTTTGGGATTGTATAAATCGAGACTGTGATGTGGATTTTGTAACAATTGTTGGTATCTCAAGCATTTCAAATGACCTAAAAGAATCAGTTAATAAGATGATCGAGATCCTCGAAAGAAACAAGCAGTTTTGGAAAGACACGGACTGCCCCTTTGATTATGAAATTATAGATTAACAATAAACAAAACACAAACGGGCGCCATCAGGTGCCCGTTATGCATTTTATTATAAAATAGATTACTCCGTAAACCGCCCCTGCGGCGGCGCCGTAAAGGATAACGGGACCGGCAACCGTGAAGATCTTTGCTCCCACGCCGAGAATGAAGCCCTCTGCTGCTGTCAATATAGGACACAATAGTCTGTGTTCCATTAGGGAACATTTTCTTTTGAAATATAATGTAACCAGCAGAACTATAGAGTTTTTTACCTATTTATTTACTTTTTCAAGACTTTAATATATACTAACAGCGAAGGAGGTGCGTGAATATGCTAGCAATTCAAACTTATCGTTTTTTGATTGGAACGAAAATTCCGTTTTCTGATTGTCCCGGAATTGTTCAAACCTTTTTGAATCAGCAAAACCTTCATTATGATCGTTTCTTATATTATTTCCACGACAACTACGGTGGTCTTCCCAAAATTATGAAAGACTGCCCTCATATTGGTCCTATGCGCTCGCGAATTACCAATGCTGGCGAGCATTTTTATCTATCCAACATTGAAGAGGATACTGGTTGCCCCGAAACTGAGATCATCTCCGTCGTACCTAAGATCCACCGCAGATATGGACTTAGCGAAGCCCATATCCTCTATCAGGATATTGACTTTTTTGCGCAAAGAATCCCGGCTATTATACAGTCTCCCGGAAACACCCCTGATTGTATCAAAGGATCCAGCATTACACTCTACCGTGATTCTGTATTTCCCCGATGGAACAGCATCGACTTAAAAATAATAATTCATAACGGAACCAATACCTATGACCCTACTCCATATTTTGAAGCAATGCAGCAGCTTCTTCCCGGTGTGCGCCACATGGGTTTTGTGGAATGCTGCTTAACAAACGAAGAGCAATCTTTATATGACCACTTGAATGGGAGTGCAGCTCCTCTGGTTCAAAGTGCTTGCAAACATTTTGAAAAGCATCTTCCTGAGCGTATTACCTCTACCCCAGCCATATTAGATACCCCCAAACTTTCGGTCGCTCCCGCACTAAAGAGAATTGGCAAGCAGTATGGTTATTCCTATGTCAAGCATGAGTATGGATGTTTCTTTGTGCAGAAACGAACTGCAAACGGACACTATATTGTACTGGATATCGATGTAGGGCCTATGTTTAAGGGTGTTGGACTCTTAATCCGCTATGTAGGCGCAGGCTTCGACCATCGTATCGGTTCCACATTCCGCTATCCGCAGGATCAAAAAGATTTGGAAGGTTACTTGCTGCAAATATTTGAAGCTTTGACTTCTGCTGAAAAGGGCGTGATACCAGCGCTGGACTCTCATTATCCCCCTACTCCGGATTGGTTTTCTTACATCTCATAAAAAATGCCGTCTGTTAGGATAGGCGGCATTTTCACTATCAAAATTAAGTTGTAATCCAATAAATCACCCCATAGACCACCCCTGCGGAGACGCCGTAGAGGATAACGGGGCCCGCTACCGTGAATATCTTTGCGCCCACACCGAGGATGAAGCCCTCTGCTGCTGTCAATATAGTACACAACATTTATTTTAAAAAGCAGATTTGAAGTACATAAACTTTATTACTAAGCGTCAATGGGGAGAAAAGCAAAATTACTCTTATTATAATACAAATACAAAACAACTCGCATATAGTTTGCATTTGTTTTGGAATATGATATAATAATGGAGAAAGAATTGAGCTTACATTCAGCAATATTGGACGCAACCGGGAGAGGAGAAACTTTATCCCCAAAGATCAAAACAAGTCAAAATTTTAAGCACTGAGGAGATAATAAATGAAAATAATAGAGCTTGATTTAACCGGTTGCAAATACCTTGATGAACTGCATGAAAGGATAAGAACGGCTTTTAATTTTCCTGAATGGTACGGAAAAAACTGGGATGCTTTTTGGGATCTTTTGTGGAGCGAATGTGATGCGGATAAGGTAATCATAAGGGGAGAAAATACTTTACCTAATGATTTTAACACTTCGCTTTCTAAAATGCATGAAGTGTTGGATGATAATATAGAGTTCCGCAAAGAGAATGATCTGAACGCATTTTCATACGAGATCATAGACTAAAGATAACAGTAACGGGCGCTCTCAGGCGCCCGTTATGCTTTTTATAGCCCAATATATGACCCCGTAAACCGCACCTGCGGCGGTGCCGTATAGGATAACGGGACCTGCGACCGTAAAAATCTTTGCGCCAACGCCGAGAATGAAGCCCTCTCCCCGATTATCTATGGCAGCGGAGCTTACCGCATTTGCAAAGCCGGTGATGGGAACAAGAGTTCCCGCTCCCGCGTGCTTCGCTATCTTATCAAATACTCCAAGACCTGTCAAAAGAGCGGTAATGAATATGAGGGTGACGGAAACCAGAGTCCCCGCCGCCTCGTCGTTCATAAAATTTTTATAGACGCTCTTCAGAAGCTGAGCCGCCGTACATATGCTGCCGCCAAACAAAAAGGCCTTTACACAATCCTTTGCTATGGGCGACTTTTGCGCCCTCGCATCCGCATATTTCTGATACCCTTTGTCAAAAACCTTCATAGCACCTCTCCTTTTTCATATTATTCCCGAACAGGACTCCCATATTCCCTTGGAAAATAGCCACAGGCGAAAAAAACCTATTGAAATGGGGATAATGATTTGATATAATTAATATATCAAATAAATTCGGAAAGCGAGATTTGTTATGGCAAAGATCAGAGTAACTGTCTGGAACGAATACAGACACGAAAGAGACGAAGAAAAGATCGCTGAGATCTACCCCGAGGGTATTCACGCCCAAATCGCAAAGGCTATCGGTACCGAGGATTTCGAGGTGAGAACAGCAACCCTTGACGAGCCTGAGCACGGCCTGACCGACGAGGTTCTCGACAACACCGACGTTCTTATTTGGTGGGGTCATATGGCTCACTGGGAGGTATCCGACGAGATCGCCGAAAAGGTAAAGCAGAAGGTTTACATGGGTATGGGCCTTATCTGCCTCCACTCCGCTCACTACTCCAAGGTATTCCAGAAGGTAGTTGGTACAACAGGTAACCTTCTCTGGGGCATGAACAAGCAAGAGATCGTGTGGAACGTGAACCCCATTCACCCCATTGCACAGGGTATCCCTACCCACTTCAAGCTCGATGCCGAGGAGATCTACGCAGAGCCCTTCCAGATCCCCGAGCCCGATGAGCTCGTATTTATGGGTTGGTTCGAAACAGGCTACGTTTTCAGAAGCGGCTGCTGCTGGAGACGCGGCTACGGTAAGGTATTCTACTTCCAGCCCGGCCACGAGGAATTCCCCGTATACTACAACGAAAACGTTATTCAGATCATTAAGAACGCTATTCACTGGGCAAAGCCTGCTGATACAGGCTACGCAAAGCAGTGGGGCGCTCCCTGCATCGGCGGCGACTTCGTTCCCGATGAGGAGCTTGAGTTCTTCAAGAAATAAGATACTAAATCATCAAAGGAAAAGGGGCTGCTGCTTTTGCCGCGGCCCCGAAATTTACTTATGCCTATAGAAGAATACGCAAGGGAAACCGCACCCATTCAGGGGAAGCGTGTCCTTGTTGAAATGAAAAGCACCCAAAGCGATATGACGGGTGTGGGATTTTTTACAGTCAAAAAGGCCGAATCCATAGAATCCATATGGAAAGAGGCAGAGGGCGATGCAAACAACCAATACTCTCTCGTTTCCGAAGGCATTCTCCAAACGGAAGACAACAGACTTGTTCTTTCATATGAAGAAAACGCCATTGAAGGTGTGGAGGGATGCACCACTGTCATATCCTTCGATATGTCAAGCCCCGAATGCGTCACCGTGGAGAGGAGAGGCCCTCTTGCCTCTGCCTTCGTCATCTCAAGGGGCGAAAGAGTTTTCAGCCTTTACTCTATCCCCTACGGCGCCATCGATATGTGTATCTATGCAAAAAAGGTGGAAAATTTGCTGACTGTGGACGGCGGTAGCCTTTCTCTGGACTACGCCGTTGAGCTCAAAGGTCTTACAGCACAGCGCACGCAAATGGAGGTCACCGTTCGCGACTATCCCGTAAGCCGATAAATCTTTTGAAAGGGGGCATCACCTTGAACGCGGCTGAATTCAGAAAAGAGCTGAAAAGCGGACTTTCAGGTACTTATCTTTTCTACGGAGACGAGGAATACCTGAAAAAGTTTTATGCAGGCAGAGCACAGATCCATACGGTTGGTGATGACCCCGATCTTGCAAGCTGGAACACCCATATAATAAATGCCGAAGGCGATGCGGCCCTCGGCGAGCTTGAGGCCGCCACCCTTTCCGTTTCTATGATGGGTGACCGCACCTTCGTTCGGTATAATGCAAATCTTACATCACTCTCCGAGGAGGAGACGGACACACTATTCGATATTATAGGCGGTCTCGATCCCGAAAACGTGGTCCTTCTCATAGTAGCACCTCCCGAGGGCTTTGACCCCGGCACGGCGAAGCGTCCGTCAAAAATGTTTAAAAGATACTCCGAGGCTGTAAAAACAGTGGAGCTGAACGCGGAAACACCCTCGGAGCTTAAAAAATGGATGGCAAGAAGGCTATCTCAGGACAGTCTTTCCATCACCCCCGAGGCTCAGGAGCTGCTTTTGGAGCGGGCAACGGGCAGTATGTACATCCTTTCGGGAGAGCTTGAAAAGCTTTCGGCATATGCCCTCTCAAACGGTATCCCCACCGTCGACAGCGACCTTGTCACCTTCGTCAGCTCCGTCACCGCAGAGGAGGATGCCTTCGCTCTTGCCAATGCCGTTCTTGACGGTGACCGCAGAAAGGCTCTCTCCGTTCTTCATTATCACAAAACTCACAGAGAGAGCGCCGTTGGCGTTCTCGCCTCGGTCACAAAATGCATCTGCGATATGATGGCTGTTTCTTATATGTGCGCCGAGGGGTGGGATAAATCCGCCATTGCCGCCAAAATGAAGATGCACGAGTACCGCGCAGGCCTTTATATGAAGGCTGTCAGCGGTTCTCCCCCCGAGAGATTGCTTGCGGCGGCAAAGCGTTGCCGCGAGGCAGATCTGAAGCTGAAAAGCTCAACACTTGACTATATCGCGCTCGAAAGACTTATCTGCACCATTCCCGCAAAAAGGAGAGTAAGATGAGCAGCGAAAAGATAAAGGTTCCCTTTCCCGTTATTGTGGAAGGAAAATACGATAAGATCAAGCTTTCATCCATCATTGAAGGAGAGATAATCACCACCGACGGATTCGGTGTTTTTAAGGGTAAAAACAAGCTTGCCCTTATAAAACGGTTGTCACTAAACGGAGTGATCGTTTTAACCGACTCCGACGGCGCGGGTAAGGTCATCAGAGGGCATCTTTCCTCCGCTATTCCCTCAGAAAAGATATATAATCTATACATACCCCAAATAAAAGGCAAGGAAAAACGGAAAAAGGAAGGCTCAAAGGAGGGAACTCTTGGAGTTGAGGGGGTTGACTCTCAGCTTTTGAGAGAAAGATTCGAGAATTTTCTGAAAAATGCCTCATTCGAAGAAAAAACAGGTGAAAAGCTGAAAAAATCCGACCTTTTTGAGCTAGGGCTTTCCGGAAGCGAGGGAAGCACGGAGCGCCGTGACAGGATCGCCGTCTCTCTGGGACTTCCCCAAGGTCTCACTGCCCCCGCCTTTGTGTCGGCAGTGAACGTTATTATGACGAGGGATGAATTTATTCTCCATGTGCAGTGCACAGCGGAGAAGTAATTTTTCAGCACCGAATCTTAACACTTTATTACCATAATGCAGAAAGCAAGGTGAACGCCGTGATTGATAGAGACTTATTTTTTTTGATCATTTTTTTGGCATTTTTGGCGGTTTTCTTCGTCATTATATTTATTCAAAGCAGTTTAATAAGAAAAAAGCAGACCAAAATCGATGAACAGATATTCTCAGAGCCCGATCCCGAGCCGGTAAGCGAATATGCAAGAATTACGGCAAAAAGAATGGAGGAGGCTTACAGCGGCACTCCGAAAATGCCCAAATATAAGCTGCTGTATATAGTAACCTTTCTGACAGACGACAACGATATCAAGGAATTTTCTGTCAGCGAGGAAACGTTCAACCGCCTCAGTGAGCAACAAACAGGTATGCTTATAACAATAGACGGTAATTTCTTCGATTTCGGAAACGGAGAAGAAATTTGACCGTCTACACAGTTGCTTAATCAATATTAAAATCCCTTCATAAAGTTTCTTTGCTGCTTTCTTTGAAAAGAAAGCAGGAGAATAGGATGAATTATGGAACTTGCTAAAAGCTTTTTACCCGTAACGCCCGAGGAGGTACACGCTCTCGGACGGGACGTACCCGATTTCGTATACGTTTCGGGTGATGCATACGTTGACCACCCTTCCTTCGGTGCGGCCCTCATCTGCCGCGTTCTCGAGGCGGAGGGCTTTGTGGTCGCCATGCTCCCTCAGCCCGATTACAAGACCTGCGACGGAATGAAGAAATTCGGACGTCCACGCCTCGGATTCCTCGTTTCCTCGGGAAATATCGATTCAATGGTCTGCCACTATACCGCCGCAAAGAAAAAGAGAACAAATGACTACTATTCTCCCGGCGGTAAGGCGGGATGCCGCCCCGACCGTGCAGTTATCGTATACTGTAACCGCATACGCGAGGCCTACGGCGACGTGCCTATCATCATCGGAGGTCTTGAAGCATCCCTTCGCAGATGCGCTCACTACGATTACTGGTCAGACAAGGTGCGCCGCTCTATCCTCGTTGACTCACGTGCGGATATCCTCTCCTACGGCATGGGCGAAAAGTCTATTACCCGTATCGCCCACCTCCTTGATAAGGGAGTTCCCGTTAAGAAGATCCGTGACGTTAGAGGTACCTCATACCTTTGCAAAAAGGGAGAGAAAATCAATTTTGAGTGCGCGGAAGGACTTTCCGAGGACGGAGAGCCCCGGGGATACGACTACGATGAGCTTAAGGAAAACAAGAGAAAATACGCAGCCGCATTTGCTGTTCAGTATAAAAACAACGACGGCATCAACGGTAAGGCTATCGTCGAATACTACGGCGACAGAATGCTGGTTCAAAATCCCCCTCAGCCTCCCCTTGAGCGTGAGGAGCTTGACCGCGTCTACAGCCTGCCCTTCAAGCGGGACTGGCACCCTATGTACGAGGCGGATGGAGGCGTGCCCGCAATTGCCGAGGTAAAGTTCTCCATAACGCACAACCGAGGCTGCTTTGGCGGCTGTAACTTCTGCGCTCTTGCGTTCCATCAGGGCAGAAGCGTTCGCTCCCGAAGCATCGAAAGCGTGGTCGAAGAGGCTGAGCTCATCGCATCAATGCCCGATTTCAAGGGATATATCCACGATATCGGCGGACCTACGGCAAATTTCCGCGCTCCCGCCTGCAAAAAGCAGCTTGAAAACGGCGTTTGTCAGAACAAGAGATGCCTTGTTCCCACCCCCTGCAAGAATCTCATCGCAGACCACACAGAGTATATAGAGCTTCTTCGGGAGGTTGAAAAGATCCCCGGAATAAAGAAGGTGTTTATCCGAAGCGGTATCCGCTTTGACTATATGATGGCAGACCCCAACGACAGCTTCTTTATAAAGCTTGTACGTGACCACGTCAGCGGCCAGCTTAAGGTGGCCCCGGAGCATTGCTCGTCTCACGTCCTTTCCTGTATGGGCAAGCCTGATATCGCAGTTTATGATAAATTCCGCGAAAAATTCTTCCGCCTCTCCGAAAAAGAGGGGCTGAAGCAGTATCTCGTTCCCTATCTTATGTCCAGCCACCCGGGTAGCCGCCTTTCCGACGCAGTAAAGCTTGCCCTTTATACAAAGGAGATCGGCCTTAACCCAGAGCAGGTACAGGACTTCTATCCCACACCCGGAACAGCCTCCACCGTTATGTTCTATACAGGCATCGATCCCTTAACAGGTAAAGATATCTATTGCCCCACCGATTACAGAGAAAAGCAGCTTCAAAGAGCTCTTTTGCAGTATAGACGCCCCGAAAACCGCAATCTTGTCCGCGAAGCGCTGACAAAGTGCGGACGTGAGGATCTTATCGGCTACGGCAAGGATTGCCTTGTTACCCCCGACGGACGCCGACCTCAGCAAGGGAAGGAAAAGGACAGCAAGAATCAGAAACCGAAAGGAAAACCCGCCAAAAAGAACAGCAACGCCAAACAGGGCACCGATGTAAAAGGCGCTGGAAACATACCGGGATGCACCCTCCGCGTTTTTATCCGCCAGCTCCCGGGAGACGAAGGAACCGCTGCCCTGGCCCAGCATAAAAGCTACACCCTGAATCAGGGTCTGC
>JAFXFQ010000130.1 GCA_017520365.1 Clostridia bacterium | reverse complement strand
TCCCCTGCCTATCTTAACATTGAGTCAGAAATTATTTCCGCTCAAAAAGGGGCAAATTTGAGCACCCGTTATCCGGCTCTCTTGTTGCTTATAGTTCTGAAAATGCAGGCAACACCAAATGCCGACAGTGTAATGACAGCGAAAATAGCTATTCCGACAGGCCATCCCCAGCTCAAAAAAGCATAGAAATCATTGGTATCAGGCCATGGCCCGCCAACGCCGTTTATAAGGATATTCGTCATGTATCCGATACCGTAAAGAAGTGTCGGGACCGCTGATATGACCGTATATTTAAACGGGATCTTCTTCCTTCTAATAAAGATGAATTCAGCCATTGCCGCAAGAGGTTCCAGCAGGTGGAAGAACAGATTGCCCCTTTTATAGAACTGCGGAAAACCATAAAGCGGGCCGAACATAAAAGCAACCACCGCAAAGGTTATCGCGACCCCGCATGCAGCTGCAAGCTTAAGCACACGGATCTTATCCGTATCTTTCTTAAAAAGGATGAATACGAGATAAACTGCTGCGACAAGGCCGCAGAAAACATTGGACAGGACAGTGTAAAACTTGAAATTGCCTATGCCGCTTGTCTGCAGCGCTCCCTCTTCGGAATTGCCCGTGAGCATCAGTACAATTCCCACTATCGTCAGTCCGGCAATAATGAGATTAAGTATAAGTTCAAATGAAGACTTTTTGCTGTTGCTCATATTCTCATTATAAATTGGTCTGTACTCTTTTTTGTTCCTGAAACGGTGATTCTTGGCACATATCTGTGCACATTTTTGCAATTCTGTTTTTAGTTCCTAAAATGGTGGTTTTTGGAACTGCTTCTGGAATTATAAGCCGATAATTCCAATTTCAATTCCTAAATCCGTATTTATGGGAACTCATTTTGGAACTCCCGGTATCCGCCATAGAAAAGGGCTGCCCTTGAGGACAGCCCCTGATAAATAACTTTTTTCGAGCGACAATTACATATTGCCCTTTTCGAGAGCGAGTGTAACTGTTGTGCGGTCGCAAACTTCTGAAGGTCCGAAGTACTGGATAGCACCGGGGAATGTGAATGCTGTCTCAACTGCCCACTTCTCACGGTTAGCTTCGAAATACTTGAACGGCTTGCCGTCGAGCTCAACGAGAGCCTTACGGATAACCGGCTTGTCTGCACCGTTTCTTCTCTCCATGTTCATCATCTTTGTGATAGGCATACCGCCTGCAACCCACTCGTCAGCAGGCTTGGAGATGTTGGAAACCTTTGAGAGGTATCCTGTGTAACCATACTGGATGAGCATGAAAGCGTTGAAGCCCAAAGAGTAGCAGTAGTCTGCATCGAAGTTGGAAGGGAATGCGCAACGGCCTTCATAACCGAAGAAGTGGTGCTGAGCACCGAACTTGCCCTTGTATGTGCCTGCTTCCTTTCTCTTTGCGAGCACATTCTTAACCATCTCGGAGAAGAGCTTCTCGGACTCGATGAGGGATACCTGAACGTTGCCGTGAGGGTCTCTCTCGAGGAAGAGCTGCTGCTGGATGCCCTGAGGAAGGATATCGAAAACCTTGAAAGCATCAGCGGAAAGGCCTGCCTTGATGAACTCATACTTAGCGTTCCAGTCAGGAAGCGCATTGAACTGAGCTGTCTTCTCGCCTGCGAGGAGCTCGTTGATCTCAGCGATGAGAGCGGAGAACTCAGGAACGAACTCTACGATACCCTCAGGGATGATAGCAACACCGAAGTTGTCGCCGTTAGCTGCTCTCTTCTCAACAGAGTCAGCGATCTGGTTTGTGATGTCAGCAAGAGACATCTTCTTAGCTGCAACTTCCTCACCGATGAGGCAGATGTTAGGCTGTGTCTCGAGAGCGCACTCAAGAGCAACGTGGGAAGCAGAACGTCCCATAACCTTGATGAAGTGCCAATACTTCTTTGCGGAGTTAGCATCTCTCTCGATGTTGCCGATGAGCTCGGAATATGTCTTTGTAGCTGTATCGAAACCGAAAGATGCCTCGATGTCCTCATTCTTGAGGTCGCCGTCGATCGTCTTAGGGCAGCCGATAACCTGGATGCCTGTGTTATTTGCAGCCATGTACTCAGCGAGAGTAGCTGCGTTTGTGTTGGAGTCATCACCACCGATGATTACGATAGCTGTAAGACCGTTCTCTTTTGCATAATTTGCAACTGTCTGGAACTGCTCAACTGTCTCGAGCTTTGTTCTTCCGGAACCGATAATATCGAAACCGCCTGTGTTTCTGTATGCGTCGATGAACTTTTCGTCGAACTCAACATAATCATTCTTAAGAAGTCCGTCAGGTCCCTTCTTGAAGCCGAGGAGCTTGTTTTCAGGGTTTGTAGCCTTCAAAGCGTCATAGAGACCGGAGATAACGTTGTGTCCGCCGGGAGCCTGACCGCCTGAGAGGATAACGCCTACAACCTGCTTCTTGGCAGCTGATGTATTAGCGCCCTTTACGAATGTGATCTCGGGCTTACCATATGTGTTGGGGAAGAGAGCCTTGATCTTTTCCTGATCTGCAACAGACTGTGTTGCTGCGCCTTCCTGTACTGAGATTTCTGCAATACCGTTTCTAAGCATGCCCGGAAGCTTGGGCTTATACTCATATCTGGCTTTCTGAAGTGGTGAAATATCCATAGCTGTACTCCTTATAAAAATAAAATACACAAGAATAATAATTAATCGGCAGACAAAAGTAAATGATAGATTTAGGGCTTTGTGTATGATTATCAGCACTAAACTGCCAAACCAGTCAAATCAATTTGTCAATTACCACTAAAAAAGTAATTTGATTGTCAAACAATTTGTCTGAAACTCTATTAACATTCGCATTTTGATTTGATAAAATCCAATTCGTATGGGGTAGAACTTAATGCGAAATCCCAGGAATAAAATTTCTAGGAGGGTCATATATTATGGCAGAAAAC
>JAFXFQ010000014.1 GCA_017520365.1 Clostridia bacterium | reverse complement strand
GGTCTCCGCCGCTCACACCGCAAAGCATTGCGATGGGCGTAACGGAGATTCTTTTGTTGATGATGGGAATGCCGTAAAGGGCGGCAATGTCCTCACCTGTCTTAACAAGGTTTCCGGCAAGGCGGCAAAGCTTGTCATATACCTTTTGGCAGGAGGCATCTATGTTGGTATCACAGCAGTCAAGAAGGGAGATTCCCATAGTGATGGTACGAATGTCCAGATTCTCATTCTGTATCATCTTTATGGTTTCCATAATATCGCCAAGGGTGTGCATCATGGTGTTATAGCCTCCCTGCCTCAGATTCTGTGCATGGAATTGAAGATATCCTCGTGCATGATGTTTATCTGCATGCCGAGGTCGTCAGCAAGAGTCGCGAGATCTGCACGGAGAGCAGAAAAATCGCATCCCGCATCGGAGATGTCAACAAGCATTACCATGACGAACATATCCTGAAGGATAGACTGAGTAACGTCTGAAATATTAGCGCGGTTTTCAGAGCAAACAGCGCTGACCTTTGCAAGGATGCCGAAGGTGTCCTTGCCGATAACTGAGATTATAGCTTTCATTTTTTGGTTCCTTTTTGATTTTATTTGTTTATGATTTTTTCACCGTCGTAAACGAGAACTCCGTGTCCTTCGCCTGCCTTGTTTCCGGCAGACAGCCAGTCGGCATATGCGCGCTGGAGTGAGGAGTTGCGGGGAAGGGAGCTTGCATCATGATTCCAGTCTACGTTGAATATTCTCCAGCAATCGCCGAAGTTATCATCGTACCAGTAATGTACGATATCAAAATTGTCCATAAAGCGGCGGATATTTGAATTTTCCGGGAGAAATTTCTCGTGATCCTTGAAAAGAAGCCAGGAGCCGCACTCAATGACCATCTTGCCGTCATGTATGTATTTGGGATAATGCTTTTCCATAAACCTGTACGCACGTGCGAGAGAATCTTCAACGGATTCCTGCGTGAGAGGGCCGCTTGAAGGAATGTGAAGATTGAGGATGGGAGTTTCCGGAGTCAGTTCAAGTCCGCATACGCTGAAGTTTCCCTGTGTTGCAAAATGAGTGGCAAATTCATACTGAAGTCTGCCGATCTCGAAGCGGTCGAGAACGAAGGCGCCGTAGAACCAGGAGGCAACGAAGCTTCCCCAAACACCGTGCATTTTGTAGCACTCCATCAGCTTGTAGCGAAGGTCGCGGGCGGTGTCATAGTAAACATCAAGAGGGAGACCTCTTTTTTCGTACATTACCTTCAAATGCTTGAGAGCACACACGAAGCAGAGAAACTGTGTTGTTCTGCCGTCCATCTCCGCCTCGTTTCCTGCCTTTGCGGCAAGAACGATGAACTCACCGAAGTTTGTGCGGTCGTTCTTTTCATATTCGCCGAGATACTTTTCAAAAACCTCCCTACAGCTGTCACAGGCCATAAGCTTATCGTAATCTGAAAGAAGAGATTTTGCAGCCTCCCTCGGATAATCTTGCATTTCAAAGAATTTTTCAATATATTCTCTCATTGTATCGATCCCTTTTCAAATGATAAATAATCAAATATATTATAAGTTCGCAAAAATCAAAAATCAATAGAATCAAGGAAAGAAAGGTTTTAATGTTTTTTAGAAAAAATGTTGTTTTTGGGTGGGGATTATGTTATAATCAATAAATATTAAATTGGAATAGTGTTTTTCGGAGGAAATTATGCTTGACGAAATTAAAATGATAGCCGACAGAGTTCGCGAGATGCGCGATATTCTTGAAATAGACGTGGCCGTTATGGCTGAAAAGATCGGTGTGTCCGAGGAGCAGTATCTGCAGTATGAAAATGCAGAGGATGATATACCTGTGGGTAAGCTTTATCTTATGGCTTCCGAATTCGGCGTTGACCCAACGGTGCTTCTGTCCGGTCAGACTCCCCGTATGGAGGACTACACCGTAGTCCGCGGCGGTAAAGGAGTTACCGTTGAGAGATATGCGGGCTACCGCTTTACATCTCTCGCCTTCAACTTCAAAAACCGCGATATGGAGCCTATGATAGTGTCTCTTCTCCCCTCGGATGAGCAGCCTGAGCTCGTTACCCACGCAGGTCAGGAGTTCAACTACGTTCTTGAGGGTAAGGTGGCAGTCACCATCGGAAAGAAGACCCATATTCTCGAAGCAGGGGACAGCGTATACTTTAACCCCGCTCTCCCTCACGGACAGCACGCAGTAGATGCACCCGCAAAATTTCTCACAGTAATCAACGAATGATAAAGGACCGGAAAGAACGATGAATCTCCTCTCAAAGTTCCTCCCCAGAGTAGAATTTGACTCTTATGAGGATTTTAAGAAAAATTATAGGGTAGAAGTGCCCGAGGGCTTTAACTTTGCATATGACGTTGTGGATGAATATGCAAGACTCTGTCCCGAAAAGCAAGCGCTTATACATATCGATGAAAATGAAAAAATAACCCGCTATACCTTTGCGGATATCAAAAGACTTTCAGATAAAAGCGCAAACCTTCTCCGTTCCTACGGAATCGGCAAGGGAGATGCTGTTATGATGATGATGAAGGAGCGCCCCGAAGCGTGGATCCTTATTTGTGCCACCCTGAAGCTTGGCGCCGTTATCATCCCCGCAACCTATCAGCTCACCCCCAAGGATATAGTTTACCGATGTGAGGCGGCAAACGTAAAGATGATCTGTATGGCAGAGGACGATGAGGTCATCCGCCATATGAGAGACTCAAGAGAGAAGTGTACAACTCTCGATAAGGTGTGTCTTGTCGGCGATAATATCTCCGAGAGATACGGCGATGAGTTCGTTGACTGGAGACGCGAGGTGGATGCCGCGGATGATTCTCTTGAAAGAGTTGCAAACGAAAACACCGATACAATGCTCATCTATTTCTCCTCGGGTACGACAGGTATGCCCAAGATGATCGCCCATAACTTCACCTATCCCCTCGGCCATATCACAACGGCAAAGTATTGGCACCACGTTGAGGATGACGGCGTTCATTTTACAATGGCAGACTCCGGCTGGGCAAAGTTTGCCTGGGGTAAGATCTTCGGCCAGTGGATCGGCGGAACGGCTATCGTTGCATTCGATACGGGCCGCTTTAACCCCGAAATGCTTATGCGTGTTATCGGCGAGGTCCGCCCCACCACCTTCTGCGCTCCCCCCACCATATATAGATTCCTCATTAAAGAGGATCTCTCCAAGGGCGATTTCACATCTATCCACCATTGCACAACTGCAGGTGAGCCCCTCAATCCCGAGGTGTTCGACCGATTCAAGGAAGCGACGGGCCTTGAGATCCACGAGGGCTTCGGTCAGACCGAGTCCAGTGTTATCATGGCTAATTTCGGATGGGATAAGATCAAGCTTGGCTCTACAGGCCTGCCTTCACCTCTCTATGATATTGATATCGTAGACGATGAGGGTAACTCCTGCGAGGACGGTGTTGTAGGACGTATCGTTGTAAGAAACGCAGTTGCAGACCGCCCCGTAGGCCTTTTCTTCGAGTACAGGAATGATGAAGCGGCAATGCAGAAGGCTTGGTATGACGGAATGTACGATACAGGCGATATGGCTTGGCGCGATTCCGACGGATACCTCTGGTTCGAGGGCAGAAGCGATGATGTTATCAAGTGCTCCGGCTACCGTATAGGACCCTTCGAGGTAGAGAGCGCCCTTATGACCCACCCTTCAGTCCTTGAGTGTGCGGTAACCGCAGTACCCGACCCCGTGCGCGGTCAGGTGGTAAAGGCAACCATAGTCCTTGCCCGCGGATTTGAAGCCTCCGATGAGCTGAAAAAGGAGCTTCAGAATCACGTTAAGAAGGTAACGGCCCCCTATAAATACCCCCGTGTTGTTGAGTTCGTAAAGGAGCTTCCCAAAACAACAAGCGGAAAGATCAAGAGAACGGATATCAGAAAGTCCGATGCAGAAAAGGCAAAAGCAGAATAATTCAAAGGCTGACGCGACGCGTCAGCTTTTTTTATAGTTTTTATAGTTATCCCGATAAATCGTAGTTTGAAGTGTAGATTGATCAGTCGGTAGGGGACGGCGCCCTCGACGTCCCATTGCAAACATAACATATACATCAATACCAAACGTCTGTAGCACAAGGATTGATAGCCATTTTGTCGCACAATTCTTCCAT
>JAFXFQ010000129.1 GCA_017520365.1 Clostridia bacterium | reverse complement strand
CCTTGGGAGTCTTGCGGAGCTTAAGACCGAATGCCATGTTATCAAACACGGTCATATGAGGATAAAGCGCATAGTTCTGGAATACCATCGCGATATCACGGTCCTTAGGAGCTACGTCGTTTACGAGCTTATCGCCGATGAAAAGCTCACCTTCGGAGATCTCTTCAAGACCTGCGATCATACGGAGAGTTGTTGTCTTACCGCAACCGGAAGGACCTACGAGAATGAGGAACTCCTTGTCCTTGATCTCAAGACAGAAGTCGGAAACGGCTGTTACGCCGCCGGGGTACTTCTTATAAATATGCTTAAGGGATACACTTGCCATTTAAATATCCTCCTTGGCAGTTCACTATTGCGGATGACACCGCACATTACTATGGTTTATTATAACAGCAATTAGTCACAATTTAAAGATGTTTTTTCTCCAAAATTGATTAAATCTATTTGTGCAAATTGCTATTCGGGTACAAAATAGCTGTTTAAATGATGCTTTTTGACCTTGATAGATTTTAATAATATTAAAATCAGAGATCTTTCATGGTAAGGCCGATGCGCTTTTTCTTAACGTCAACGGACTTTATCTTGACTGTTACGATGTCTCCGACGGAGAGCTTCTCTGACGGATGCTTGATAAACTTATCACAGATCTCGGAGATATGCACGAGTCCGTCCTGATGAACGCCGATATCGACGAATGCACCGAAGTCGATAACATTGCGAACGGTGCCCTTCATTATCATACCCGGCTCAAGATCCTGTATCTCGATGACCTTGTCGCGAAGAACGGGAGCTGTAAGGCTGTCTCGGATATCGCGGCCGGGCTTTTCAAGCTCTCCGACGATGTCCATGAGAGTGGGTTCGCCGATGCCGAGCTTTTCTGCAACGAGAGCGCTTCCCTTGGCCGTTACCTCTCGGCGGAGAGTTTTGAGGCCGCCGCAAACATCTGCCGCGGTGTAGCCGAACTCAGCCATAAGCGCCTTTGCCGCCTCGTAGGATTCGGGGTGAACTCCTGTGTTGTCAAGGATCTCCTTTGAACCCGGTACACGGAGGAAGCCTGCGCACTGCTGATAAGCCTTATCACCGATACGAGGCACCTTCTTTACTGCGGAACGGGACTTGAATTCGCCGTTTTCGTCACGGTATTTGACTATATTCTTTGCGGCTGTTGTATTGATTCCCGCAATGTAGGAGAGGAGTGAGTAGGATGCGGTGTTCAGGTCAACACCTACGGAGTTAACGCAGTCCTCAACAACGCCGGAAAGGGCCTCGTCAAGCCGAGCCTGCTTCATATCGTGCTGGTACTGACCGACGCCTATGGCCTTGGGATCGATTTTAACAAGCTCTGCAAGAGGGTCCTGAAGTCGTCTTGCGATGGACACGGCGCTTCGCTGAGTAACGTCAAAATCGGGGAACTCCTCAGCGCCCTGCTTGGAGGCAGAGTAAACGGATGCGCCGGACTCGGAAACGATAATGTACTTCGTATCACGGGGGCACTCCTTGAGAGTCTCGGCGATAAAGAGCTCACTTTCCGCGCTTGCGGTACCGTTACCGATGGAAACGATGTCTATGTCGTACTTTCTTATAAGGTCGAGAACGATCCTCTTGGACTGTGGGATCCTCTCGTGGGGCTTTGTAGGATAGATGACTGCGGTATCAAGCACCATACCTGTTTTATCGACTACCGCCAGCTTGCAGCCGGTACGGTAGCCGGGGTCGTATCCCAGCACGGTCTTGCCCTTTATGGGTGCCTGCATGAGAAGGTTTTTCAGGTTCTCGGAGAAGAGCTTGATGGCGCTCTCGCTGGCATCGTCAAAGAGGGTGGAGCGGATCTCGCGCTCGATGGAGGGAGCTATCAGTCTGTCGTAGCTGTCGCAGATTGCGCTTGCAATGTAACGGAATGCGGAGGACTTGTAGTTGGTGATAGCCATATGGAAAAGGTAGTTCAGGATGATGTCGGAATCTACCTTGATGTCCACCTTCAGCATCTCCTCCTTCTCGCCTCGGTTCATGGCAAGGACTCGGTGGGGAGGAACTGCCTTCACAGCTTCGGAAAAATCGTAGTACTGCTCGTAAACGCTTTCGCCCTCACCGGCCTGCTTTGAGGTGATGGTTCCGTTCATAAACGTAAGGCGGCGGATCTCGCGGCGGTAGTCTGCGTTGTCAGAGATCATTTCAGCAATGATGTCCTTTGCGCCTGCAATTGCTTCAGCGGCGCTCTCAACGCCCTTTTCGGTGTCTGTAAAGCTCTCAGCGGCCTCTTCGATAGAGGGGGAATACTCTTCCTTCTGCTCAAGAATGAGGAGAGCCAGGGGCTCCAACCCCTTTTCCTTTGCCACGCTTGCCCTTGTTTTTCTTTTCGGGCGGAAGGGACGGTATATATCGTCCACCTCGGTGACTGTCTCAGCCGCGTCTATTGCTTCAACGAGCTCGGGGGTGAGAAGCCCCTGGGCTTCGATAAGATTCTTTACGTCCTGCTTTTTTTCCTCAAGATTTCTCAGGTAGTTGAGTCTGTCGCAAAGAGTACGGAGCTGGGTGTCGTCAAGACCTCCCGTTACCTCCTTGCGGTATCTTGAAATGAAGGGCACGGTGTTGCCCTCGTCGAGAAGCTTTACCGTTGCCTCGATCTGAGGAAGCTTTATGCTAAGCTCCTCTGAAAGTCTCTGTAAAATGTCCATGGTTACCTCTTTGTATGGTTTGTGATACGCAAGGCCTTAAAAAAGATCCTGCACTCAAAAAGCTTGGATTGTTTTATTCTTCCTCACCGGCTGCTTTTTTCAAAGCCTCAAGCTCATTCTCTGTAAGCTCACGCCACTCGCCCTCCGAAAGGCTCTCGTCAAGCTTCACGGTGCCGAATTCCACTCTTTTCAAATATGTTATGGAGGATCCGACAGCCTCAAACATTCGCTTTATCTGGTGGAATTTACCTTCGGTGAGGGTGATATAGCCCTCTTCTCCCGAAAGGAGCTCTACCTTAGACGTCTTCGTCACGTAGCCGCCTATGTCAACGCCCTCGCAAAGCTTTTCAGCTTCTGCGTTTCCGATGGCGGGGGAGCAGTGATAATAGTATGTCTTTTCTGCGTGGTGTCGGGGGGAGAGAAGCTTGTGGGCCAAGGGTCCGTCGTTTGTGATGATGAGAAGTCCCACTGTGTCTATATCAAGCCGCCCGCAGGGAAAACACTCCATTTTTGAGTATTCCTCGGGCAAAAGCCTCATAACTGTCTTGTCTGATTCCTCTGTAGAGCTGATATAGCCTGCGGGCTTATTCAGCATTACGTAAACATACTTTCTCCAGTTAACGAGCTGACCGCAGTAGTATACCTTTGCGGAATTCTCGTCAATTTTCTGAGAAACGTCCTTTGCGGGGATGCCGTTGACGGTGATAAGTCCCTTTTTTGCCGCCGCCTTCACATCCTTGCGGCTGACTGTTCCCGTATCTGCAATATATTTGTCAAGTCGAAGCATATACATCCCCCTGTAGCGTCATATCTGTTATTCTACCACAACTGTCCATAAATGTAAACCGAAACTTTAATTTTCTTGACAAGAGCAGGGCTTTTGTTTATTATTATAATGGTAATGTATCGCAATAAGGTAATAATTTACCCCTTGATGTAGGTTGCCGCAGAGTATACAATGATATCAGTATCAAGGAAGGTAATTATAGATCCATGCGAAGAAAGCTTGAATATCTGATAAAGACAATACTGAGCCTCGTGCTTTTGCAGCTGTTTGCCACTGTGCTGTACGCTGAAGGCGGTGCCTTTTCCTCCTTTGACGTGATGGCGGTGCTTCACGAATGCGCTCTTTCCGTCCTTTGTACCCTGGGCGGATGTGCTTTTTCAGAATACATATTAAAAAACGAAGAAAACTAAAGGAGGCGGATTCTTTGCTTCAAAGGATAAGAGCCTATTGCTGCGAGTGCGGTATTGAAGAGCTTTTGAAAAAGAAAAAAAAGATCATAGTCGGCTTTTCCGGCGGGGCAGATTCCAGAGTGCTCCTTTATTATCTTGCGTGCCTTAAGCGTGAGGATCCCGAGCTTTCGGTGATAGCCGCCCATGTCAATCATATGATCAGAGGCGCCGAGGCCGATCGCGACGAGGAATTTTGCAAAAAGGTCTGCCTTGAGTCCGATGTTCCTCTGGAAATCGAGAGAAAGGATGTTCCCACCCTTGCCAAAAAAGAGAAAAAAGGTCTGGAGGAGGCGGCGAGGGACGTGCGATACGCCTTTTTTGAGTCTCTTCTTGATAAATATCCCGAAGCTCTTATAGCAACAGCCCACAATGCAGACGATAATCTTGAAACGGTGCTCTTCCATATGGTAAGAGGCAGCGGAGTGCAGGGTATTGCGGGCATTGCTCCCGAGAGAGAGGGAAGATTTATCCGCCCGCTCCTATGCCTGACGGCGGCGGAGATAAGAGAATATGCGAGAAAAGCGGGACTTGATTATGTGGTGGACAGTACAAACGCAGATACCGCCTACACCAGAAACGCTATCCGCGCAGACGTGCTCCCCGTTCTTCGCACTATCAATGAAAGAGCCGCAGGCTCGGTGCTGAGGCTTTCTGCTCTGGCAAGAGAGGATTGCGATTTCATTGAAGGGGAGGCATTGAGGATTGTCAACGGTGGTGAGCTTTCTCCAAAGGCCCTATCCGCGCTTCACCCCGCGCTTTTTGCAAGAGTGATCCGCATCCTTTACGAAAGGGAGATGGGAAGTGCGGCTTCTCTTACGGAAAAGAATATAAGGGATTGCAGAAGGCTTCTTTCATCTGTGGGCGGTCATTACGTATCCCTTCCGGGAGAGGCTGCTTTTTTTAAGGACGTTGACAAAGCTTACGTATTACGGGACCCGAAAAGTAAAAACGAAGGGGAGAAGTCGCCCGTAAGTGTCTCTCTTTCGATGGATAAACCGGTTGAAATGGGTGATTTCCTCGTGATCTTATCAAAAAATGAGATCTCCTGTGCCCCATCTGTGGAAAATGTTTACAATTTATCTTTACACAGCTGCATTTGTTGTGATAAAATAAATGGAAACCTTTATGTGAGAGGTCGC
The DNA here is from genome assembly GCA_017520365.1 of Clostridia bacterium. Taxonomy (GTDB): domain Bacteria; phylum Bacillota; class Clostridia; order Oscillospirales; family CAG-272; genus Avispirillum. The sequence continues at coordinate 3,025 of JAFXFQ010000129.1, read as the reverse complement.
CAAAACGGTGATACGATCATAATGGGTAAAATGAGGAAAAAGCTTAAAAAGCTTCTCTGCGATGGCAAGGTACCGCTCAGCCTGAGAGACAGCCTGCCTATTGTTTGTGACGACAGCGGCATTCTTGCCGTTCCCTTAGTCGGAGTGCGTGACGGAGCACAGGAGGGCAGCGAAACTGAAAAAGCAGTGAATATCTATATTTACAAACGGAGAGAAAAATGAAGGTAACACATAAGAGTCAACTTGATAAAGACATAGCAAAGGTCCTTATATCTGAGGAGGAGCTTGACAGCACTGTCACCCGCCTTGCCGAGGAGATAAGCCGCGACTATGAAGATAAGAATCTTCTCCTTTTGTGCATACTCAAGGGCAGCATCGTTTTTTGCGGCGATCTTATGAAAAAGCTCACCGTTCCCTGCGAGATAGACTGCATGAAGGTCTCCTCCTACGGTAAGAGCACAGTGTCCGGAGGAAGAATAAATATTATTCTCGACCTACAACGTACAGACCTTTCAGAGAGGGATATATTGGTGGTAGAGGATATTATCGACAGCGGAAGAACGCTTTCCTATCTCACAGAGTATCTTTCACTTAACGGAGCGAGAAGCGTGAAAAGTGTCACTCTTCTTGATAAGCCCTCACGCCGCGAGGTGGATTTTGTTCCCGATTACAGAGGCCTTGAGATACCCGATGAATTCGTGGTAGGCTACGGTCTTGACTATGCCGAGGGCTACCGCACCCTTCCTTACGTCGGCGTGCTGAAGCCTGAGGTCTATACTAAATAATTAACCCTTTGGAGGAAACAACAGAATAATGAAAAAAAACGGTTTTAAAGTCGCTATATGGTACGTGGCGATGATTGCCATTGTTATTGTTGCCATTGCTCTTCTGTACGGTGACGGTGCTAAGGGCAAAGAAATCAAGTACAGCGATATCATCGGCTATTTTGAGGATGGCAAGGTGCAGAGCTATGATGTTAACTACGACGACAGCACCGTAGCCCTGGAAATTCTTGAGGCCGGTAAGGACGGCAAGGAAAAGACGGTCAAGCTTGAATATAAGCTTGCCGATATCAGAGTGTTCCTGGAGGACGTTTCCGAGTATAACGATTCCATAAAGGAATATGACCGTATTCCCGCAAAGGTAATGCCCTGGTGGGTAGGCTTTCTCCCTTACCTTATAATCGCGGCCGTGTTCATCTTCCTCTGGTGGTTTATGATGAGCCAGGCCGCAGGCGGCAGAGGAAGCAAGATCAACAGCTTCGGTAAGGCAAAGACAAAGGCTGCCGATAAATCCAGAGTATTCTTCCGCGACGTTGCGGGGGCAGATGAGGAAAAGGGCGAGCTTGAGGAGATCGTTGAGTTTTTGAAGGATCCCCAGAAGTTCACAAAGCTTGGTGCAAAGATCCCCCATGGTGTTCTGCTGATGGGCCCTCCCGGCACAGGTAAGACTCTTCTTGCAAAGGCTGTAGCAGGTGAGGCGGGCGTTCCCTTTTTCTCTATTTCCGGTTCAGACTTTGTGGAAATGTACGTTGGTGTGGGTGCATCCCGCGTCCGCGACCTTTTCGAGACAGCAAGACGCCACCCCGCATCCATCGTGTTCATCGATGAGATCGATGCGGTTGGCCGCCAGAGAGGCACAGGTCTCGGCGGAGGACACGATGAGCGTGAGCAGACCCTGAACCAGCTCCTCGTTGAGATGGACGGCTTCGGCTCCACAGACGGCATCATTGTCATCGCTGCAACAAACCGCCCTGACGTTCTTGACCCCGCTCTCCTTCGTCCCGGCAGATTTGACAGACAGATCACAGTAAGCCAGCCCGATATCAAGGGCAGAGAAGAGATACTGAAGGTGCACTCAAGAAATAAGCCCCTTGAGGCAGACGTTCAGCTTTCCGTTATCGCAAAGAGCACCAGCGGATTTACAGGTGCCGATCTTGCAAACCTCCTTAACGAGGCGGCTCTTCTTGCGGCAAGAAAGGATAAGCAGCTCATCGGTATGGATGAGATCGAGGAGGCCTTCAATAAGATCGTTGCAGGCCCCGAGAAAAAGTCTATGAGGATCAAGGAATCCGAGAAGCTGAAGACCGCTTATCACGAGGCGGGTCACGCTATCCTTTCTCACCTCCTTCCCCTTACAGACCCCGTTCACAAGATATCCATTATCCCCAGCGGACGCGCTCTCGGTTATACGCTGAACCTTCCCGAGGAGGATAAGTACAGCGTGTACCGCAATGAGCTCAAGCAGGAGATCTCCGTATTCCTGGGCGGCCGTGTTGCGGAGCAGCTTATATTCGATGATTTCTCGGGCGGTGCATCCAACGACATCCAAAGAGCGACAAATATTGCTCGCAAGATGGTAATGCAGCTCGGTATGAGCGATCTCGGCCCCATCCTTTTCGGCAGCGGACACAGTGACAGCGAGGTGTTCCTCGGCCGCGACTTCTCTCAGAGCCGTAATTTCTCCGAGGCGGTTGCAGCCCGTATCGATGAGGAGATCAATAAGATCATCACTGATGCATATAACGTTGCAAAGGAGATCCTGTCTGCAAATATTGAAAAGCTTCACTTTGTTGCAAAGTTCCTCCATAAGTATGAGACTATGGATGGTGAGCAGTTCAGGAGAGCTATGGATGAGGATGGAGTGACCTTCGAGGAGCTTGAGGAGATGGTGGCAGAAAAGCGCCGCCGCAGCGAGGAGGAAAATGCCAGAAGAGCTATCCAGATCGCTGAAAACGAAAGAAGACGCGAGGAAGAAAGAAAACGCCGTGAGGCAGAGGGAGAAGACGGCCCCAAGGGGCCCTCTGTTGAGATCAAGATAGACCCTGTTCGTGAAGAGGACGAGGAAGAATAAATAAAAAAACTGAAGCCTATCCGTGAGGATAGGCTTCAGCCAGCTTGTCGATAAAGTTATCGACAAGCTGGCTTCGGGCTGTCGAAAAGGATGCAGAAGTCGTGATTGAGGTATCGTCGGCGTACAAAGGTACGTCAGAGACCTCAATCGCGGCTAAAAATCCGCATTTAAT
>JAFXFQ010000128.1 GCA_017520365.1 Clostridia bacterium | reverse complement strand
CCAGAGTCTCTATGCGCTTTTTATCACGTGTGTTGAATACGGTCAGCTTTCCCTCTGCCTCCACGTATTCTATCTGCGACAAGAGGACGCGGTAGGATGCAAGGCGGCTCTTAACGGTAACGGAGTCCTCCGCCTCCCGCTCACCCCTCAAAAGCTCGTTTATGCAGGAGTACAGCTTTTCTGCGCCGACAGGCTTCAGAAGATAGTTGCTCGCCTTAACGCTGTAGGATTCAACGGCAAACTCCGAGGTGCTCGTGAGGAACACGATCTTTACGGTATTATCTCTTTTACGAAGTGCTCTTGCCGCCTCAATGCCGGTAATATGGGGCATTATCATATCAAGAAAAACTATATTGAAGGGCTCCTTTGCGTGAGCGCGAAGGAGAGCCTCGCCCGACAAAAAAAGCTCAACTGAAATGTTACATTCAAGCTTTTCTCTGTCTGAGAGCATGATCCTCATCTGCTCAAGAAAAGCCCTGGAATCATCGCAAACACCGATTCTTATCACAAAACCACCTCCTTTTTAAGCTACATAACATTATATCATGTTTACGTCCTTTGGAACAACATTTTATTTGCAATTCATTCCCCAAACCATACATTTCATTCTTTTTTCGCCAGGGGAAGGGCCCTGTATGTTAATATTTAGGTGACAAATTATAATAACGGAGGAATATATGAATACCGTATATATTAAGAAATCGGTAGCTGCGATTCTGGTGATTGTAATGCTTATCGGATGCATTCCCACCCTGTCGATCGGCGCCGCCGAGGCTGTTGAGACTGCAGAGACTGCAGAGACCGTTCTCGGCGACATCAGCGGAGACGGCAAGGTAAACAGCGTAGACGTCAACATTATGAAGCGCCTTGTCAGCGGAGTTGTAGAGCTCACAGACAAGCAGCTCGAGACCGCAGACATAAATAAGGATGGCAGGGTCAACGCTCTTGACACCAACAGTCTCGGAAGGATCATTTCCGGTAACTACATCCCCGAAAAGCCCGACGGACCCGTTATAGGCCCTACCGAAATCTGCACACATACAAGCCATCTTAAGCTTGTACCGGAGAAGCGTCCTACCTGCACGGAGACAGGCAACACAGACTACTGGGTATGCGAAAACTGCAACCATATGTTTTTGGATTACGCAGCAAAAATTGAGATTGACGAGATAGACGTTGTTATCGCTTCTCTCGGTCACAACGAGGTCATCGACCCCGCAGTAGCACCCACACACACTTCCACAGGTCTTTCAGAGGGTGCTCACTGCTCCGTTTGCGGCGAGGTAACAAAGCCCCAGGAGATCATCCCCAAGCTTGAGGGCAACTTCCATTCCATCATATACAGAAACCTTAAAACAGCAGAGTACCCCGAGATCACCGAATACAATGAAGCAACAGGTCTTCTTGAGCTTCCCACCCCCGAGGCTGACGGCTACATTTTCGCAGGCTGGTACACAGCATCCGTTGGCGGCGATGTCGTTGACTACATCAAGAAGGGCAGTACAGAGGACTATATCCTTTACGCTCACTGGGAGCTTGAAGAATATGATATCATCTATTGGGAGGCTCCCGAGCACTCTAACGTAGAAACCTATAACGTTGAATCAAGAATTATCCTTCAGCCTGCTAAGTGGAGCGGACTCAAGTTCATGGGCTGGCAGGATCAGAACGGCAACATCATCACAGAGATCCCTAAGGGAACCAGCGGTGACCTTGAGCTTACAGCTACATGGAAGCTCCAGAGAAACCTTGCAGTTCAGGGAAATAATGAAAAGACTCTCGCAGTTTACGATGAGGACAACGAGGTGTTCTACTACATCTACGAGATCGGTACCATCGAGCACGTGGTTCTCGACCAGCTCAACGTAAACACACCTAACCTTAAGTATCACACAGGTGCGGGAGATCTCGAATTTGGCCTTGAATCCTCTGTAACCATTGAAAACAGCATCGCTAATTCTATCGCAAACACAGTTTCCGAGTCCGTTTCCTCCTCCGATGAATGGGAAGAGTCCAAGGAATGGGCAAAGGAAGAGTCCGAGGAGCACAACGTTAACGTAACAGTCGGCGTTGAGGTTGAAATGGGTATGGTCACAGCAAGCGTTGAGGCAGGCTACGGCTATACTAATACTACCACATCCTCCTGGGGAGGAAGCTCAGTTGTAGGCGGCTCCACATCCACTGAGACAGGCAAGGAAACAGAATCCTCCTCCGAGCTTGCATATCTCGAATCTATTTCCACAACTGTAACAGCAACGGTAACCATCGAAAAGGATATGCCCGAGGGCTATTATTCCTACGTTCACGCAGGTAACGTTCGCGTATTCGGCGTAGTTACATACGTTCCCAAGACCGGCAACTTCAAGCTCAGCACATACAGTATGCTTGATAATATGCACGAGATGGTTCTCTACTATCCCGACGTTAAGGCTCTTAACTCTCAGTCCTGCGAAACTCTTGAGTATAAGATCCCCCGCGATGAGATCCTCGCAATGGTAGAAGAGGCTTACTACGTTAACTACGACGCAAACGGCGGCGAGGGCGAGCAGATGAAGATGAGCGTTAACACCGTTGGCGAGAACATCTACATCCTCGAAAACGAGTACACAAGAGAAGGCTATACCTTCGGCGGCTGGGAGCTTCGAAACGAAGAGGACGGCTCCTACAAGCTCCTTGAGGGCGGCGCAACAGTTGAGGATATCTCCTCCCGCGGCCGCGAGAGAATCACTCTCTACGCTCACTGGATCAGCCACGACTATACAATACAGTATGACGCAAACACCCCCACGAAGGCATCCCATGAGGTATTGAATATGCCCTCAATCACTGACTGCACATATGATGCTGATGTTACTCTCGGATCAGCACCCAGCCTCGAGGGATGGGTGTTCCGCGGCTGGTATCTTGATAAGGAGTGCAGTGCAGACAAGAGAGTCGGATGGGACGGAGACGTTCTTGCATCTCCCAACTTTACCGCTGAGGACGGCGGAGTTGTTACTCTGTATGCATGCTGGGCAAACAACGGTGCAAACCTCACCTATGATCCCAACGGCGGCACAGTATCATATCCCGGAACAACGGTTCATTACGATTACCTCTTTGGAGATTCCCTTTTCCATACTCCTACTCACGCAAATCCTGATATGGTATTCTACGGCTGGACACTCAACGGCGAGCTTATCGATATGAATAAGAGAGTCGATATTTCAGGCGAATATACTATCGTTGCTCAGTGGGTATCTCTCACGGCACGTGTCGATCTTACCAGCGCAAACGGTACCCGCGACGTGCTTATTACCGATGATGATAATTACATCGAATACGTGTACACAAAGCTTGACCGCGACAAGCTCCTTGAGCTCGGCTATACTACCGTCTCCGTTGAGATCATCTTCGACGTTCAAGAGATCAATGACGGTTATCAGTCAATGTGGGTATATACCACAAGCCTGTCCAGGCTCCTTTACGAGAACGAGGACATTGAAACACCCGACAAGGCTGACTGGTACGAGGACCACAGAGTAGTGTTCGTGATGGATATTGCAGACCTCAATGAATACGGCGGCATTGCCATTCAATGGGGCGCCCACGGAAGCGGCGGTGACAACTGGAACCTTGGAGAAACAAACATCTCCATGGAGGTTCTGTTCTGACACAAGCAAAGCAACAAATATAAAAGCATAGCAGCATATAAATAAAGCGGCAATTGAGAAAACCTCCGAAAACCTCGGAGGTTTTCGATCTTTTTCACAGCACCACCGGGAACGCACACTGCAGAAAAGCAATCTTCGGGTCTTTCGATCTGCGAAAGTGATAAATCAGAGAAACCTTGCATTTTCGGGATATTCTTCATTCTTCTTCATCTTTTTATACTTTTCTCCCAAAAATATTCATTTATTTTTTACATAAAAAATAAATTATTAGTGGAAAAAATGTTAGTGATGTGTTATAATATTTCATACGCGTTTTTTCAGACGTTAAAATAAGAAACCATTACTTAAAATAATGAAAGGCGGTTCATTTAAAATGAGCAAAAGAATTACCAACGTAAAGGGCTCAAAATCACCCAAGAAGATCCTTGCGATCGTTGCGGTTGCTCTTGTTGCTGCTCTTATCGTAGGCGTAGTTTCTATCTACAGCCTTAACGAGAGCGGTGTTTTCCACAGAACAAAGGTTGCTATGAAGAGTGAGCACTATACCGTTTCATCTGCAATGATGAACTATTTCTTCAACACCCTTTATCAGCAGTACTCCGGCACATACTCACAGATGGGTCTTGACACCTCAAAGGATCTCAGAACTCAGCAGTACGGCCAGAGCGGCACATGGCACGACTTCTTTATGGAAATGACTAAGGACAACGTTCGCCAGCTCCTCGTTCTCTGCGAGGCTGCAAAGGCTGCAGGCTTCAAGCTTGACGACAGCGACGGACACGACCACTCCGCAGAGTCTCTCCTCAAGGAATACGAGACATACGCTAAGATGTACAACGTTTCTCTCAACTACTATCTTGAGAACACCTTCGGTAAGGGCGTTAATGCAAAGGTATTCAAGCAGTGCTATGAGCTTTCCACGCTCGCTTCTCACTACTCCGAGCACATGACAGGCTCCTACAAGTTCGAGAAGGCTGACTGGGAAAAGTACTATCTTGAGAACAAGGATAGCTTCAACAAGGTAGACTACCTCACATACACATTCGACGTTGACAACTACAAGGACGAGCTCGGCAAGGACGCAACAAAGGAACAGAAGCAGGCTGTTGCAGACAGACTCAAGGTATTTGCAAACGAGCTTCTTGCAGTAAAGGACAGAGCTGAATACGAGGCATATATCGAAAACTACCTCAAGACAGACCTTTACAAGGACAAGACAGAGGAAGAGCTTAAGAAGGATTCCATCGATTTCAAGGCAGAGGTTGAAAAGTGCCTTAAGGAAGGCGCTACAAACACCTCCTCCACCACAGATCTTAACAAGTGGCTCTTTGACGAGAAGACCGTAGCTTACGCTACAAAGCTCATCGAGGACAAGGATGGCCTTGGCTTCACCGTTGCAATGATCCTCCCCGCAGAGAACACCGACCTTGAGGACGACTGCCTCTACCGTGACACATACAAGCTCAAGGATTTCCGTTACATCCCCTTCACAAAGAGCTCCTTCAAGGACAGTGAAAAGGATGCAAAGGATGCTGCCGATGCAGCATTTGCAACATACAAGGACAAGCCCACAGAGGACAACTTCATCAAGCTTTCCGACGAGTACCAGGCAACATCCTATGAGGGCGGTCTCGTTGAGGGCGTTGACAAGGGCGCTATCGGCGACGAAGTGGACGCTTGGCTCTACGACAGCGCACGCAAGAAGGGCGACTGCGAAGTTATCCAGGTTGAGGGCTCCGGCAGCTACCTTATCTACTACATCGGCGACAGCGATATTAAGTGGGAAAAGCAGGCAGACAGCGCACTTATCAGCAAGCAGTTCGAAACAGAGTATGCAGCACTTCAGGCTAAATACGTTGTTGAGTTCATGCCCGCAGGCGCAGGTCTTGTAGAGGCTATTCTCTCCACAAGCAAGAAGTAATAATCAAAAAGATCAAACGGGGATGTGCATACATCCCCGTTACTTGTCAGGAGATAATAATGAAAAGAATCATTGCACTTATACTCTCCGCGCTCCTCCTTTTCAGCCTTGTCGGCTGCCTGGGCACCAATAACAAGGGGACAGATGACACAGATGCTCCCTCCCTTGAAGAGGACGAGAAGCCGGAGTGGGCAATGAAGAGCGATAATTTCACCGTCACACCGGCAATGATGAATTATTATTTCAACACTCTTTATCAGCAGTACTCCGGCATATACTCACAGATGGGCCTTGACACCTCCAAAGACCTTAAAAGCCAACCCTATAACGAAGGAACATGGCACGACTACTTCATGGAAATGACCGAGGACAATGTTCGCCAGCTACTCGTTCTCTGCGAGGCTGCAAAGGCTGCAGACTACAAGCTTGACGATTGCTACGAGCACGACCACTCTGCAGATACTCTCCTCAAGGAGTACGAGACATATGCTAAGATGTACGGCATTTCTCTCAACCACTTCCTCGAAAGCACATACGGTGAGGGTGTTAACGCAAAGGTGATTAAACAATGCTATGAGATCTCCACTCTCGCTTCCCACTATTCCGAGCACATTATAGCCTCCTATGAGTTCAGCTACGAAGAGCTGGAAAAGTATTATCTTGAAAACAATGACAGTTTCGAGAATGCCGACTACAATCTCAAAAGCTTCCGCTATATCCCATTCGAGAAATCTTACTTCAACGATAATGAAGAGGATGCTAAGGAGGCCGCTGAGTATGCATTGGCCACCTTCCAAACAAATCCCACCGAGGAACGTTTTGCCGTTCTTTCAGACGAGTATGCTTTTACCTCATATAGGGGCGGTCTCGTTGAAAACGTTGACAAGGGTGCTATCGGTGACGAGGTCGATGCTTGGCTCTACGACAGCCAACGCAGTTTTGGTGATTCCCAGGTCATCACCGTTGATGGCAAGGGCAGCTACCTTATCTACTACATTGGAAACGGTGATGTCAAGTGGCAGCATCAGGCAAAAAATGCCCTCACAAACGACAGATACACCTTGGAGTATGCCGGTCTTGAAAAAGAGCACGCCGTTGAGTATTCAGAGGAAGGTTTATCCGAGGTAGATGTACCTCTCCGCAACTACAAAACAGCATGATCCCCAAACGCAACACACCCATCTCACAAACAATAAGGATATAAAAATGAAAAAAGTTATCGCTTTTATCCTCGCTTCGATCATTGCATTCAGCCTTATCGGCTGTCAGAAAAAGGGCGGCGACCTCAACATCAACGGTCAAAAGGATACTCAGACAAGCCCTGTTCCCGAAACAGGAACGAGCCAAGACAGCCAGGTCCCATCTGCAGATGATAATGCCTCAACCGACGACTCCGATCCCGCAGTATGGACGGAGAACACGGTGGTTACCGAAAAAATGTTCGTATATTTCTACAACTCCTATTACCGCCATTTCGTTGAAACGCACAAGGCTGATCTTGCCGATATAGGGCTCGATCCCTCAAAAAGCCTTTCCGAGCAGCTCCAGAGCGAAAACCGCACCTGGCAGCAGTACATGACCGTTCAGGTATTCGACCAGCTTCGCGAAATGATGGCTCTTGCCGACGGTGCAAAGGCGGCAGGCATCACCTTCACGGAAGAGGACACAAAAAACATAGCAAACCAGATGAACACTTATTCCATGTACGCTATGAACTCCGGTATGTCCGTGGATACGTATCTCGAAAAAGCATACGGCAAGGGTGTAAATGCGGCGGCTGTTGAAAGTGCGCTGGAGCTGCGACTCCTTGCAAACAAATACTACGAGCACATCAAGAGCCTTTGCACCTTCACGGATGAGGAGTGCGCAGAATATTACGGCGAAAACGAAGAGGACTTTCTCCATTTCAACTGTATTTCCGTTACCCTTCCCAACGAAGAGGTGTCTGCCCTCACGGCGGCGACTGATGAGGAGAGCTTTATTGCCGCCCTCAGAGATGCCGTTACAAAAAGCTATTACGAGGACGATTACGACAAATTCTCCGAAGCCATTGAAGCTGCCGTCAAGAGATCCTATTCCTACGGAAATCTCATTGACCGCGACAGCGAGCTGGGCCGGTGGCTCCTCGAGGAGGGCCGTGCTCCCTTTAATATCTACACCGAAGCCACAGGCGAAGAAAACACCACAGTGACGATGCTCCTTCCCTCCGCCGACGGAGAGGCCCTTTATAAAAACGAAACCATAACGGAAAACTTCTATTATATGGTCTTCAAGGACGGCGAGGGCTTTGAAAGCACTACAAAGGCCGAGACCATATATAAAAACTGGAGCGAGGAGCCTACCCTTGAGCGATTTGAGAAGCTTTGCAGCCAGTACGGCGGCTCTCTTGCGGCAGACGTTTCCGTAGGCGGAAGCACCGAGGCGCTCAACGAATGGATCTTTGACCCTGCGAGAGCTGCAGGCGACTGCAGCGTTATCGAAGGCGACGGCTGCACCTACCTCCTATATATGCTGGAGGAGGGCGATCCCGCCTGGCTCGTTGAGGTGAGAGGCTTCCTTGCAAGCACCGCTCTTACTGAAGAGATAAAGGCTCTCACCGATGCCTGCAGCCCGGAATACAACGAATCTTACGTATACAACGTGGTTGAAGTATCCGTAAAGGCCTGAAAAAGCTGATAAATTCCTTGGATTTATATCCCCGAGGCTATTGAAATAGCCTCGGGGATATTATATAATGGTAATAATGAGATTTTTCTCCAAATTTTTATAAAGGAGAGGTAAATATGAAAATTATTCCTACCCCCAGACTTGTTGAAGAAAAAGAAGGCTTCCTTTCTCTTGCATCCGTAAAAGAGATCTCTGTTAATCTCGGCAGCGATCAGAGAATTGCGAAGTTTGCTGCAAAGCTCAAGAATGAGATCGAAGAGCTCACAGGAGTCACTGTAAAGCTCACCTGCGCCGATGCAGAGGGCATCGCAGTTCACATCGAGCACGGTGCAGAGGGCGAGGGCTATACTCTCGACATTTGCGGCGAGTGCGGTATCTGCGTGAACGGTAACGGTGCTGCAGGCGCATACTACGCTATGCAGACTCTCCGTCAGATCATTCACGAGTATGGCGACAGCCTTCCCTACTGCCATATTGAGGACGCTCCCGACTTTACAGAGCGTGGCTTCTATCACGACGTGACCCGCGGCCGTGTTCCCACCCTCGAGTGCCTCAAGAGAATCACAGATGAGCTTGCTTACTATAAGATCAACGCCCTTCAGCTCTACGTTGAAGACGCTTTCAGCTTCGAGGAATACGATGGCATCATGACAGCCGAGAACGTTCTCAACGCAGATGAGATCGTCGCTCTTGATGACTACTGCTACGATAACTTCATCGAGCTCGTTCCCTCCCTTGCCACATTCGGACATCTTTATAACCTTCTCCAGAGCGACCGCTGGAAGCACCTCTGTGAATATGATGATTGGCATCCTTGGCAGGTTTACTGGATGGAAAAGATGGCTCACCACACCATCGACGTTTCCAACGACGAGTCCATCAAGGTAGTTGGCTCTATGATCGACCAGTTCATCCCCCTCTTCCGCTCCAATAAATTCAACATCTGCTGTGACGAGACATTCGACCTCTGCCAGGGCAGAAACAAGGGCAAGGACGAAGGCGAGGAATACTTCAAGTTCCTTAAGAAGATCATCGATCACGTTAAGTCCCGCGGCAAGACAGTTATGATGTGGGGCGACATCGCCCTCAACCATCCCGAGAAGCTCTCCGAGATTCCCGAGGACACCATCATGCTCAACTGGACATATGAGAAGAACCCCGATGAGACAAAGGTTGAAACACTGGCAAAGGCAGGCATGAAGCAGATCGTTTGCCCCGGTACATCCAGCTGGAACAGATTCATCGAAGAGATAGACCGCTGCGAGGGCAACATCACAAAGCTTGTTGATTACGGTACAAAGCACGGCGCTCTCGGCATCCTCAATACAAACTGGGGTGACTTCGGCCACATCGCCCCCTGGAACTGCAACCTTTACGGCATGGTTATCGGTGCTGAAAAGGGCTGGAACGCTGACGGTCAGCTCTCTCCCGAGTTTGAGGCGGCTGCAAGCTCCCTCCTTTACGATTCCGATGATACAAACGTTATCGATATCATCAGAACAATGGGACGCTGCGAGCGTACCTGTGACTGGATGCTCTTTATGTATTGGTACAGCGCTAACACCGTTGAGGGCAGAAAAACAGAGCTTGAGTGTGATACAGATAAGGCTATCGCTCATATCGCAAAGCTTGATGAAATCATCGCAACTCTCAAGGGTATTTCCGAGGAGGATACAAGATACGTTGATCTTATCCTCTCCTGCCGCGCTATCCAGATCATGAACCGCGTACACCTCCGCCTCAAGAATCATCCCGATTATCAGGACGGCAACGCTATTCTCGCAGATGTTGAGGATTGGCTCGTTGATTACAGAGCAGCATGGCTCCGTGAGAGCAAGCCCTCCCAAATCGACCTTATCACAAAGTTTATGCGTGATATCTGCGTTATGGAAGAAAGAAGCGCAGAGGCTGCAGGTGCAGCTGAAGGATTTGCAAGAAATTCCTGATCGTTACTTAATTATGAACCGGCTGTCGCAATCGCGACAGCCGGTTTTATCATATCCCGACAAATCGGAGTTTGAAGAATAGGAGATACGGTCGCTTTTTTGAAAAAAAGCTCCGCAAAAAACTTTAAAAAAGGAATATTTTTTGTTTTT
>JAFXFQ010000127.1 GCA_017520365.1 Clostridia bacterium | reverse complement strand
CTGTAGCACAAGGATTGATAGCCATTTTGTCGCACAATTCTTCCATCTTGCTTTTGGGACGTCGAGGGCGCCGTCCCCTACCATCACATCAATTTCTACCCGTTAAACTACGATTTGTCAATCTGTACGTTAAAGTACAAAACCGACCGCTCTTGGTGGCGGTCGGTTTTAGGGATTATTATACTGTGTAGAACAGCAACAGATAGCTTGCAAGCTCCTCGACAGAGGTGCCACTGACAGTTACAGCGGCTATATATTCGTCGCCAACGCAGATGAACTGTGCCATATGCAGTTCAACGGAGCCTGCCTTTGCAGTAATGTACAGAGTGGTATACTCACCGCCTGCGATGGGCAGGGATTCAAAGGTATAGTTAAGGTTTGTATATCCCATTCCTTCAAGTGAGGGCTTGGCGGTGTTATAGGAGGTTTCAAGAATAGATCTGATATCGTCATCATCAGGTGTTCCGTTGAAGTTGGGATGACCGGTGATGACGATGCTTGCATTTGTATTACACTGAGCCATAAAGAGATACGAGCCTTGAATTGACTTCAGCTCCTGGTTATAAGCAGAGGTTCCGAAGTCTTCGTCAATTCCGTTAAGGTCGGCGAGCTGGGAGCCGTTAAGGATAGTCCAGTCATCTGCATCGAGGGTAATACCAAGACTGATGAAGCTGTTTTCATATCCGTTGGAAAATACTTCTCCTGCAGAGAAGGAGCTGCCGTCCAATATGTCGGCATAATCCTCGTAGCAATCATCGCACAAGTACAGGTCATAGCCGTCATAGGTGTAGCGGTCAAGGAGACCGGAGAATACCACGTGGCATCTGTAGCAATAGTAGCCGCTTAGGAATACCTCATAGCAATCCTCGCAGAATATTACGTCAAAGCCGTCAACGTATACGGTATCGTCAAAGTATTCCTCACACATATAGCACTGATCGTAATTGTCCTCAAAGCAGGTGTCGCAGCAGTAGATATCAACACCGTCGAAGGTGTGCTTATCAAGGCGTCTGTTAAACTCTTCTCCACAGTAGTAGCAGATGTAACCTCTTTCCATACGATCGTTGCAGTCAGCACATATGTCTGTTTCCAAAAAATCGTTGTATTCAAGCTGGAGAAAGTCCTCTCCGCAAAGAGGGCAGGTCTCGCAGATATCGCCAAAGCAAGCATCGCAGAGGAATACTTCGCCCGTTTCCTCGACGGTATACCCCTCAAGAGGGCTGTCAAAGGTCTCTTCACAGTTGAAGCAAAGATATCCGTCCTCGATGAGCGCTGTGCAGTCCCCGCAAAGCTCTGCATCGAAGAAATCGTTGTGTGAAAGCTCCGCGGTATCGCCGCAACGTTCGCAGGGCAAGCCAACGTAGCCGCATTCGTCGAGTATCAGGAAGCAGTCCTCGCAAACGTCATGGTCAAAGCCCTCGGCATAGGTGAGCTCCTCCTCTGCCACGCAAAGGAAGCAGTGATCTCCGTCGGGGAGAACACAGGTGCCGAGAGAGGGGAGATTAAAATCGTTGAAATCGTCGAGAGCCTCCCACCCCTTCTTTTCGGCGATGGATTCAATACCCTCTCTTGTGCAGGAGGATGCCTTCTTTAAGCTGTCGGGATGAGAGTCCTGAAAATAGAGAAAATCATCGAGATTCTCTTCCTTGTCAAGCTTTTCGAACTTCATGGCAACGGTGCTTGTGCATTTCTCAAGGTCAACCTCACTGCCGATGGAGAAGGTCTTGCTGCTGAAATCTGCCAGGTCTTCATTTTCGTAGACATATGCCTTGTTGTCAAGCATTGCCTCGACGGGATCGAAGCTGTCCTCGTCAAATTCCCGAACGGTGAAGGTGAGCACGGTGATAAGGCCGCCATCATCGTTGAATTCAAAGGAATAGTAGACCTTGTCACCCTTTATGTAATAATAGTTGGTGCCTGCGAGGCTGACGTCTTCTTCATCCTCTTTTTTGTTTTCTTCCTTCTCCTCTGCCTTTTCGTCGTCCTTGTCGTCATCGTCTCCGGAGTTGTCGGAGCCGCAGGAGACGAGTGAGAGAACGAGAAGGAGAGAAAGGAGCATGGCTAAAAGCTTTTTCATCATAATTATGTCCTCCAAACATATTCTACTGATACAATTATACGTTGAAACGAAAAAAATGTCAACATTCGGCGGGAGCGATCTGATCTTTAAACGAAAAACTGCAGGTGCGTGCAGCAACAGCAGATTTTCGTTATATCAGTAGTCTCTTCTTTCGTATCCCTGCGATTCATATGAGCTTGCTATCTCGTCAAATGGGATATGATCGAAGGCTGAAACATCAGCTCCCGTAGGATTGAATAAGGGAACGCTCATAAGTGCCTGGAAGTTCTCTCTCACGTCAAGATCTGAGAAGGATATCTCTATTGTCATCAGATCTTCACCGTATTCAATGTCCATACTAAAGAAATCAAGGCTGTAAAGATGCTCAAGTCCGGGCATGGATGAAAACACGGATGCTATAAGGGTGTCGGTGACCTGATCCTCGCCTACTGACTCCAGAGAAGCTCTGAAAGAATCGGTCATGGGAAACTCAAAAATGAGGAACATGGATGATATAGCATTGTGCTCGTGAGAGACTCTGATGGTCTGTGTAAAGCCGGTTCCTTCCATAACAAAATCAGAAGTACCGCTTTCATAGACTTCATCCTCCGGTTCATCCTCGGGCATCTCGAACTCGTGCTCGGGAACGAAGCCGGATTCGGAAAGATACTCCTCCATCTCGTCAAGATAAAGAGCCTTTGTCCTGTCGCCGTCATCTTCAAGGCCGAACACTCCAAGCTCCTTCAGCTTCGCAATGTTGTCCTTGTCGTCAAGGTCTGAGACTGTGAATTCAATATAGAGATAATCGTCGTCGGTCTCGTAGGTCATTTCCGCAAAGTCGAGACCCTCAAACTGACTACCAAGTATCCGGATAAGAGTTTCTACGTCATCGTCGGTGGCGCCCTCAAGGCTGATCTTGGCATACTGAGTGAAGGAGTACACCTTGCTGAGATCGGTAACCATAACGACCTCGACGTATATACCGTTTTCATATTTTGCGTATGCCTTATCCGTTACGTCGAAGCTTTCTTCTTCATCATAGTCGGAATAGCAATCGTCGCAAAGATATCCGTCCAGCTCCTCAACAAATGTGAGCTCATTGTAGGTGAAAACGTCCTCGCAGTAAATACACTTGTCTGCACCGTTATCAACGTCTTCATTTTCGTCCTCGTTTTCATCTTCCTCCTCGGAAGGCTTTGAGGGCTTAGAAGGCTTAGTGGGCTTTTCTGCTTCTTCGCCCTCGCCATTTTTGTCCTCCTCTTCGTTTTCCTTGTCTGATTTATCGTCTTCGTCTTCGTTTTCTTCTTCTTCGATCTTTTCGTCTTCATCCTTGTCTTCATCCTCGTCATTTGCGCCGAAGCAGGCAGTGAGAGAGAATACAAGAAGAGCTGCCAGCAGTAATGCAATAAGCTTTTTCATTGATATAAACCTCCATAGCATTTGATATGTAAATTGTAGGTAAAAAAGTGTCAAAAGTCAATATTCTTCTGCAACAAAAGCGGTGTTGTGTAAAAAAGAGAGTCGTTGCGAGAACGCAACGACTCTCAGCTTGTCGATAAAGTTATCGACAAGCTGAGCTCGGGCTGTCGAGAAGGATGCAGAAGGTGCGATTTGGGTATCGTCGGCGTACAAAGGTACGGCAGAGACTCAAATCGCAACTAAAAAGTCGCATTTAATAGTGAAATCCGCCGAGTTTTCGGCGGATTTCTAACTTTTTTGATCTTTAATTACTTGTTTTTTGACTTGTCTTTTGTCGCGGCTTTTGTTCTGCGCCTTTTTCGACAGTCTGAG
>JAFXFQ010000126.1 GCA_017520365.1 Clostridia bacterium | reverse complement strand
GGTGAGCAGGAATATACCCACACTACGCAGTGACGTATTCATAAATTTTGTCCTCAAAGCGGACATTCTCTGAAACAGAGAATTATTCAAAATAAATGAAGATACCGCATTACGTGCAGGCTTTGTAAAGTTCTTGCGCAGTTCCAGTTTTCGAAAAACAGGACCCGTAACCTTTTCGCGGACAAAATGGTCAACCTTTTTCACGGATGTGAGCAAGGGCGAAAAAAATCCTTTTTCAAAAACACGAACCACGCGAGAAGACATAGAATCAGTGCAAGACAAAATAAGGCTGTCTTTCGTGAGCCTTTTTCCTATGCCGATCCTATTATTTTTTCTCCTCGCTCTGTTCATTTCTATTCTCCAAGTAGGTCGGGACGTTTTTTTCCAGTACGCAAACGGCTCTGTTCTTCTTTCCATAAGCGTTGCTTTGCGTGGTCGCCGTTTACAAGCACCTCGGGAACCTCCAACCCCTCAAAAACACGGGGGCGCGTATATTGAGGATGCTCCAAAAGACCGTTCTGCAAGCTTTCGTCAGTATAACATTCGGGCGACGGAAGTACTCCGTCAATAAGGCGCGAAACGCTGTCTACCACAATGGCGGCAGGAAGCTCGCCTCCCGTAAGAACATAGTTGCCAACCGAGATCTCCTCGTCCACCTCAAGCTCGATAATTCGCTCATCAATGCCCTCATAATGGCCGCAAAGCAAAATGAGATTATCATATCGAGTAAGCTCTTCTGCCTTTTTCTGGTCAAAAAGAGAGCCTT
The DNA here is from genome assembly GCA_017520365.1 of Clostridia bacterium. Taxonomy (GTDB): domain Bacteria; phylum Bacillota; class Clostridia; order Oscillospirales; family CAG-272; genus Avispirillum. The sequence goes on along the minus strand of JAFXFQ010000126.1, from coordinate 4,136 downwards.
GGGGTGACATATAGATAACACGCGTACTGCCCGAAAGACGGGACTTCACAGCACGGATGCAATCCACAACAGGCTGGCACATCATAACCATACCGTATCCGCCGCCATAGGGCGTATCGTCAACGCGGCGATGCTTGTCCTTAGTATAATCGCGAATATCCGTACATTTAACAGAAATCGCGCCCTTTGCAGCAGCTCTGCCTATGATACTTTCCGAAAATATTGCTTCAAGAGAACGCGGAAAAAGCGTAAGCACTTCAAAGTTCATTCTTACGCCTCCAAGCCGTCCATAAGTCGGACAATTATTACCGATCGAGGGTCAGCCTTGACGATAAATTCCTTTACCGCAGGGATGATATATTTCTTTTCGCCCTCCACGAAATATATATTCGACGCTCTGCCTTCTTCGATACGGACAAGTTTTCCGATTATATCGCCCGTTTCTTCGTCCGTTACAGGCAGACCGATAAGGTCGTCGTTATAAAAGACACCCTCCGGCAGAGGGATATCCTCTCTGTCGAAATATACTGTTCTGCCTACGAGGGCAGAAGCAGAATTTCTATCCTCGTAGCCAACAAAAATAACCGTACCAACGGTTTCTCGGAAGGCTTTTACCTCCAAGGGACGTTGGCCCTTTCCGTCAAGATAAAGGTATTTCACCCCGGAAAGAAAGTCAAAGCTGTCGCACCAACATTCAAACCGAAGCTCGCCCTTTAAACCGCGTGGGGAATTAAGCCTTCCTGCTTCAAGAAAGCGTTTCATCAGATGATGTCGACGATAACACGCTTGTTCTCTTTTGCGGCAGCAGCGCGCATAACTGTACGTATGCTTTTTGCTATCTTGCCTTCCTTACCGATGACTCTGCCCATATCCTGCTTTGCCACCGAAAGCTCGAGAACAACGGTATCGCCGCTGACCTTTTCGGAAACGGATACCGAATCAGGATCTTCGACGATAGCTTTTGTAATGTCGAGAAGGATCTGTTTCATTAATCAAGCACTCCGCTCTTCTTAAGAAGATCTCTTACGGTTTCGGTAGGCTGCGCGCCGTTGCCGAGCCACTTCTTTGCCTTTTCAGCGTCAACATTAACTTCCGCAGGTTCCTTCATAGGATTGTAGAAGCCGATCTCTTCGATAAATCTGCCGTCACGGGGATATCTGGAATCCGCAACAACGATTCTGTAGCAGGGAGCCTTCTTTGCACCCATTCTTCTGAGTCTGATTTTAACTGCCATTTTGAGTTTCCTCCGAAAAATAAAATTATAAAATTATTTATTAAAAAGGAAATTTAAATTTTCCTTTTTTTCCTTTTTTCACCATGAATTGCTTCATGAGTTGCTTGGTCTGCTCATATTGCTTGAGCAATCTGTTTACTTCCTCGACGCTTCTTCCGCTGCCTGCCGCAATACGGCGTTTACGGGAGGAATTAAGACAATCGGGATGATCCCGCTCGTAAGGCGTCATGGAAAGGATTATTGCCTCGGTATGCGCCATGGCCTTTTCGTCGATCTGCATATTATTGAGCTGAGATGGCTTTATACCGGGCATCATGCCGAGAAGCGACTCCATAGAGCCCATATCCTTTAATGTGGCAAACTGGTCGAGAAAATCCGTCAGGGTAAAGCTCTGTTCACGGAACTTGCGCTCCATTTCCATTGCTTTTTTCTCGTCAATGCTTTGCTCTGCCTTTTCGATAAGCGTCAAAACATCGCCCATACCCAAAATTCGGGATGCCATTCTTTCGGGATGGAAAGGCTCGATACAATCAAGCTTTTCGCCCGTACCGATAAACTTGATCGGCTTACCCGTGATATATTTAACAGAAAGAGCCGCACCGCCGCGGGTGTCGCCGTCCATCTTAGTGAGAAGGACACCTGTTATATCCAACAGATCATTAAAGCTTTTGGCAACATTAACTGCGTCTTGACCTGTCATTGCGTCAACTACAAGCAATATCTCGGATGGGTCTGTCGCTTCCTTAACGCGCTTGAGCTCCTCCATGAGCTCCTCATCCACGTGCAATCTGCCTGCCGTGTCGATGATGACAGGGTCAAAGCCGTATTTTATAGCGTGCTTTATAGCTTCTTTAGAGGTTTCGGCAGGATCGGCAGTGCCGCGCTCGAAAACCTGCGCACCGACCTTTTCGCCAACGACCTGAAGCTGGGTTATAGCCGCAGGGCGATAAATATCGCAGGCAACAAGGAGGGGATTTCTTCCCTGCTTTTTAAACATACCTGCCAATTTACCGCAATGTGTTGTTTTACCCGACCCCTGCAAACCGCACATAAGGATGACCGTAGGCGATTTGGAGGACATATTTAATTTTTGATTAGTACCGCCCATGAGCTCGATAAGCTCTTCGTTTACTATCTTGACGATATGCTGTGCAGGGAGAAGGCTTTCAAGCACCTCATCACCCACTGCGCGCTCGGAAACGCGGGCGATAAATTCCTTAACTACCTTAAAGTTTACGTCAGCCTCAAGCAACGCCAGCTTTATCTCGCGCATACCTGCCTTGACGTCCGCCTCGGTAAGCTTACCTTTATTGCGGAACTTTGAAAAGGCGTTGGACATCTTTTCTACAAGACTTTGAAACATTATAATTCTCCTATTATCGCTTCGGCAATAATTTTAGCCGATTCCACATCATTGCAATTCACAATATCAGCGGCAAGGGAGGCGAGCTTTTCCGACTTGGCGTAAAAGCCCAGAGCAGCTTCGAGGGAATGGAGTGTCTCCACCCCATGGCGGATAGCATCGCGGACGCCCTGGCGGGTTATACCGCAGTTCTCGCTGATTTCCGCCAAGGAAAGGTCCTCGTTATAATAGAGGTCAACAACATCCCTTTGACGGGGGGAAAGGGCTGCGCCGTAAATATCCACCAATCGGGATATATATGCTCTGTCACCGTTCATATTTACCCTCCCGATCTTATCTGAAATCCTGCCCAACGAAAAGTGCCTGTAAAGGAAAACACTTTACAGGCACATATTATACACTACATATTCAGGATTGTCAATAGGTGTTTTGCTTTATTTTTGCAATTCCGCGCCCATTTTCGATGGAAATTTCCACAATAGCGTCGTCATCCATACCGGTAAGCAGCAGATCCGACACAGCCTCCTCTGCAAATCGCATAGCTATGCGCGAAACGGCTCTGGCACTCATGCTTTCGGCGCATTTTACCGCATCAAGGGCAAATTCGCGGGCGATCTCCACATTAACGCCCTTTTCCTCCATAAGCTGTTTGAAATCTCTCATTTTGAAATCAACAATACTGCACAGATCCTGCTTTTCCAAAGGTCGGAAAAGTATGACCTCGTCAACACGGTCGACCAGTTCGGGAGCAAAAAGCTTTGTCGCCTCTTTTACGGCGGAGGAATCCCCATTTTCGGAAAAGCCAATATTACTTCCCTTTTGCCCCGAATTGGCAGTCATGATTATTACGGTATTGTCGAAGCTCACAGATAATCCCGAGGAATCAGTCAGTCTTCCCTCGTCCAATATCTGAAGCATAAGAGCACGAACATCAGGGCTCGCCTTTTCTATCTCGTCAAACAGCACCAAAGAGTAAGGGTTACGCCGAACCCGTTCGGTTAAGGCTCCGCCCTCGTTATAACCCATATATCCGGGAGGCGCGCCTATTATCTTTGAAACGCTGTGGGGCTCGGAAAATTCGGACATATCCAGACGTATAAAAGCCTTTTCGCTGTGAAAGACCGCCTTAGCAAGTACTTTTGCACATTCGGTCTTGCCTACACCCGCCCTGCCCATAAACAAAAATGAGCTGTTTGGGCGACCGCCTGCGCGAACTCCCGTCCGCGCCCGACGGACGGCTACGGAAAGAGCATCAACCGCCTCGTCCTGACCTATTATATGCTGCTTCAGCTCTGATTCAAGATAACGTAATCTTGTATTCTCGCTTTCGGTAACGGCAGATAGGGGTATGCCCGTACGGCTTTCCACAGCCCGGGCAATATGCTCACCCGTCAAAACAGGCTTTTCCTTACCGTTCCGTGTCATTTTCAGGGTGGCGGATGCCTCGTCTATAAGGTCTATGGCTTTATCGGGCAGGCATCTGTCGGGAAGATACCTTTTCGACAGTCTTACAGCATCCCAAAGAGCATTATCGCTTAT
>JAFXFQ010000125.1 GCA_017520365.1 Clostridia bacterium | reverse complement strand
TTTTGCGGAGCTTTAAAAAAGTTTTCGTTTTCTTTGGCTTCGCTTTGCGAAGCGTGGTGCGAAAAGGATCAAGTTAGATTACTGCAAACTGTATTTTCGCACTAAAAAGCGATCATATCCTCCACATTCAAGCTACGATTTATCAATGTTATTGCGATAACAGTTGACAAATAATAAAAATGATGTTACAATGAATTACCAAAAATTTAGGAGGTACAAACCCATGAAAAAGCTTTTAGCACTTCTTCTTGCGGCTCTTCTTGTTTTTTCTCTCGTAGCTTGCGGCTCCGACAGCAAGAAAGATGACGAGGACGAGGACGAGAAGGTAGAAGAGAAGGAAGACGAAGACAAGGAAGACGAAGACAAGGACGAGGACGACAAGTCTGATAAGGAAGACGAGGACGACAAGTCCGACAAAGAAGAGGAAGAGGAAGAGGAAACAAAGAAACCCTCTAAGCCTCAGGAGCCCTCTGATGATGACGAAGAGACTGCAGAGGTTTACGAGTGCTACCTCTGCGGCGATGAGTTTGATGAGATCATAGAGCTTGAGGATTTCGATGTTCAGTTCTGTGAGGACTGCTTCGAGCTCTTCGATAACGGATACGTTTGCTACGAGTGCGACGAGGTATTCGACGAAGTACTCAACTCCCTCGAGGTTGGCGGAATCGAAGCATATTTCTGCGACGATTGCTATGATGAGTATGCTGATGAGCCCTCTGGTGACGAAGAGGTTTACGAGTGCTATCTCTGCGGCGATGAGTGCGACAGCATAACAATCTTCGAAGATCTCAGTGAGGACGTTGGATTCTGCGATGATTGCGCAGAGCTTATAGAAGACGGCTACGTATGCTACGGCTGCGTTGAGGTTTTCGATGAAGTACTTACAGAGGCCGAGTATGAAGGTATGCACGGCTACGTTTGCGATGATTGCTATGAGATTCTCTTCGGCGACGAAGATGATGGTTCAGATTCCGATGATCTTGGCCCCTGCGAGCGTTGCGGCAACGACGGCTATACAGAATACGAGGGCTTTGTAGTATGCTCCGATTGCTACTGGGATTGCTACGTATGCGATGGCTGCGGTGAGCTGACCGATGAGTATGAGTTCGGTTCAGACGGAAACTGCTACTGCCCTGAGTGCTATGAGATCTACGGCGAAGGCGACTACGGCTACGAGGCTACCGAGTGCGCAGTTTGCGGCGATGATAGCGGCGATTTTGTAAACGGTGAGATTTTCGGCATTGAGATACCCTTCTGCGAAGAATGTCACGAGCTTTTCGAGGCAGGCTGCGTTTGCTACGGCTGCGGTGAGATCTTCGAGGATGTTCTCGAGGAAGCAGAATACGAGGGCTACGATATTTACGTTTGCGAAGACTGCAAAGATGAGCTTTAATTAAACAACAAAAAACCTGCGAAAGCTAGCTTTCGCAGGTTTTTTTTATTTATTTGGATTTACTGTGCTGCGGACACGATAGCGTCAAACTTCTCGGGACCGAGGGATGCGCCTCCGATAAGGCCTCCGTCAACATGGTACTTTGAGAGAAGCTCTGCTGCGTTCTGATCGTTCATGCTTCCGCCGTACTGGATAGTAGTAGCCTCAGCTACCTCATCACCGTAGAGCTTTGCGATGGTTGCGCGGATAACGCCGCAGGTCTCGTCAGCCTGCTCGGGAGTAGCTGTAAGGCCTGTGCCGATAGCCCATACAGGCTCGTATGCGATGATAACGTTCTTCATATCCTCTGCAGAGATGCCTGCAAGGTCAAGCTTTGTCTGGATAGCAACTACCTCGTCGGTGATGCCTGCAAGTCTCTCCTCCTTAACCTCGCCGAGGCAGAGAAGAACCTTGAGGCCTGCTGCGAGAGCAGCCTTTGTTCTCTTGTTTACAGTTTCGTCTGTCTCGCCGAAGTACTGTCTTCTCTCGGAGTGACCGATAACAACGTACTCAACACCGCACTCAACGAGCATAGCAGCGGAAATCTCACCTGTGAAGGCACCCTTTGCCTCGAAGTGAACGTTCTGAGCACCGATCTTAACGTTTGTGCCCTTTGCAGCCTCTACTGCTGCAGCGATATCAACGAAGGGAACGCAGAGAACTACCTCGCATCCGTCCTTGCCCGCTACGAGCTCAGCTGTCTTCTTAACTGCTGCTGCTGCCTCGGAGGGGGTCATATTCATCTTCCAGTTGCCGGCAATGATTGCCTTACGTGTTGCCTTGTTCATTTTATTGTACCTCTTTGTTATTTATGTTAGTTATAAAATTGCGGGCGGCCTAAGCCGCCCGCATTAAAGCTTAAGCCTTTTTAAAATTACTTGTCCTGGAGGCAAGCGATACCGGGAAGCTCAAGACCCTCGAGGAACTCGAGAGATGCACCGCCGCCGGTGGAGATGTGTGTCATCTTGTCAGCAAAGCCGAGCTTTGCAACTGCTGCAGCAGAGTCGCCGCCGCCGATGATGGAGATCGCGCCGGAATCAGCAACTGCCTTTGCAACAGCCTCTGTACCGCCTGCGAAGTTCTTCCACTCGGAAACGCCCATAGGTCCGTTCCAAACTACGGTTCCTGCGCCGCAAATAGCGTCAGCATAGAGCTTGCGTGTCTCTTCACCGATGTCAAGACCCATCCAGCCGTCGGGAATGGCATCGGACTTAACGAACTGGAACTCGGTGTTCTCATCGTATTCCTTACCGATAACGTTGTCAATGGGAAGGAGGAACTTAACGCCCTTAGCCTTAGCCTTCTCAAGAAGCTCCTTGGCGAGGTCGATCTTGTCATCCTCGCAGATAGATGTACCGATCTCGTAGCCGAAGGTCTTGAAGAATGTGTAAGCCATACCGCCGCCGATGATGAGTGTATCAACCTTCTCAATGAGGTTGTTGATAACGCCGATCTTATCGGAAACCTTAGCACCGCCGAGAATAGCAACAAAGGGTCTTGCGGGATCGCTGAGAGCCTGACCCATGATAGAGATCTCTTTGTTGATGAGGTAACCGCAAACTGCAGGGAGATAATCAGCAACGCCTGCTGTGGAAGCGTGAGCTCTGTGAGCCGCACCGAAAGCATCGTTTACGAAGATCTCAGCCATAGAAGCGAGCTCCTTCGCGAATGCGGGATCGTTCTTTGTCTCTTCCTTGTGGAAGCGTACGTTCTCGATAAGGAGAACCTCGCCGTCCTTGAGAGCCGCTGCCTTAGCCTTAGCATCCTCGCCGATAACGTCCTTAGCCATAGCTACTTCGATACCGAGGTACTCGGAGAGCTTAGCCGCAACGGGAGCGAGAGAAAACTCCATCTTAAATTCGCCCTTGGGTCTGCCCATATGAGAGCAGAGGATAACCTTTGCGCCGTTTGCGATAAGGTACTTGATTGTGGGGAGTGCACCGATGATTCTGTTATCGTTTGTGATAACGCCATCCTTCATGGGTACATTGAAGTCGCATCTTACAAGAACCTTCTTGCCGGCAACAGCAATGTCTTCAACTGATTTCTTGTTGTAAGTCATTTTTATATCCCTTCCGTCGCCTTGGGCGACACAAAATTTAACAGATTTATATGCTTCGGTCAATCGGCGTGAGCCACCTTCTTAACCACAATAAATATAACACAATTTCTAATGATTTACAACAATTTTTTCCTATTTTTTTTGAGGCTATTCAATTTTCTCGTTCTTTGTGAGAATTGCACCTAAAGTGCGGCGCGATTTTGGTGATTTCGACAGTGAAAGCATAAAAACAGCTCTGTCCCACTTGATGGAACAGAGCTGTTTTGAGCTGTTTTGTTATTCGTCCTTGCTTTTCTTTTCGTTCTCAAGATACTCTTTTTCAATATAGATAGGTCTGTTTTTGAGCTGAACGTACATTTTTGCAAGGTATTCTCCGATGATGCCGAGGCAAAAGAGGATCATACCGCTCATAAAGAGGAGCAGAACGATGATGCTGGCATAGCCGGGGACGTCAATGCTGAAGCAGAGCTTCTGTATGACGGTAATGATCATATAAACGAAAGAGATAAAGGTTGAAAGGAAGCCCAGAAAGGTGACGAATTTGAGGGGGGCTGTGGAGAAGGCGATGATGCCCTCCATAGCATATTTAAAGAGCTTTAAGGGACTCCACTTTGTGCTTCCGTGCTGTCTTTCTGCGGCCTCGTAGGGGATAAATTTTGTGTTAAAGCCGACCCAGCTGAATATTCCCTTGGAGAAGCGGTGGTACTCTGTCATAGAGAGTACTGCGTTGACCATAGAACGTCTCATAAGGCGGAAGTCGGATGCTCCGTTAACGAAATTAACGTCGGAAAGCTTGTTGATGATCTTGTAGAACATGGATTTGAGTCCTGAAAGGAGCTTCGACTCCTTTCTCTTCTGCTGAAAGGCGCAGACGCAGTCGGTCTCAGGGCAGGTGTCCAATATCTCCACCATTTCGAGCACTGTTTCGGGGCGCTGCTGAAGGTCGGCGTCTATAACGCAGACCATATCTCCACGGGCTCTGGTGAGACCTGCGTAAATTGCGGATTCCTTGCCGAAGTTACGGCTGAATGATACGACCTGAATTGCCGGCGATTCAAGCTTTGTAAGCTCTCTGAGCCTTTCAAGGGTCTTGTCGCGGCTTCCGTCGTTTACGAATACTATCTCATAGTCGTCTATTTTACCTGCGAAGCATTCCTTAACGCAGGCGCAAAATTCCTTGACGTTTTCTTCTTCGTTGTAGCAGGGAGCTACCAATGAAAGCTTCATAATTATTTGATCTCCGTTTTGTTTGTGTGATGCTGATGAAATATTAAGCTCCGCTCACTATATGCTTCAGAATGTTGGCATCTATCGCGTTAAGCTTTCCGTCATTGCTCGTGTCTGCAGCATCCTGCATTTGAAGACTTGCCTCCATGCCTGCCAGGAGACGGCGCATAAGGTTGGCATCGATGGCATTGATCTTTAAGTCGCCGTTGAGGTCACCCTTTTTCCAGTGCTCAAGCACGGGAACGGCACGAAGCTCGGTGGCACCGCAGTCTGTGCAGACGTATTCGTCAGTGCCCTCATTTTCAAAGTCGGGAGCTGTAATGCTGCGAGAAAGCTCGAAGCTGTGGGGCAGGGAGTCAGTATAGTTGTCCCTGTAGCTGTCGCCGCATACCGTGCAGGTGTGAGTTGTGTAGCCGTCTCCCTCGCAGGTGGGAGCGGTGATCTCATCGGTGTAGCTGTGGGGGCCGAGCTCATTTTTGCCAACAAGGTTGATGATGGTGGGGGTGTAAGTCACAAGTCCCTTCCACTGGTGGAAGTCGGCCTTGTTGTGCTTCAGATAAAAGCCGTAAGCGCCGTTGGGGTCGATGATATCGAACACAAGGGTGAAGTAAACACCGTTGCTTACGTTGCTCTGCTCACCTGTGCTGTAATCCTCGGTGAAAATGGTAATGGGATTTCCTGAGGTGTTGATGCCACCTGTGAAATCTCTTTCAGTCCATATCTCGCCGTTGATGAACTCACGAAATGAAAGGGTGGATGCATTGTAGCCTGCCTGGATACGAGCGGCAGTAATGCCGGGGTTATTAAAGAGACTGACGGTAACGGTAAGAGTGTTGTCATCTCTGACGCTCTCTGCAAGAATATACAGATCCTCGGGAGCGGTGTATTCGTCGTCGTATACCTTGTAGGTGTGGCCACAGCGCTGGCAACGGAAGAGAGTGTGTCCCTTTTCAAGGCAGGTAGGCGAAATGAATGATCGAAGATAGCTGTGGGTGCAGTCCTCTGCACTGACGCTGAGAGCCAGAGCGAGCACCGTCACAATTGCAAGAAGTATGGATATATATCTTTTCATTGAAATACCTTTCGCAAATTAATTCATATTATATTACCACACGTGCGCGTCAAGGTCAAGGGTAAAGGTGTTAAATTTAAGTGACGAAATGACAGGTGAGTATGCAACAATACCGCAATCGTACCCCTTAACCTGCTTAAATCAGTTAGATAAATCGTAGTTTGAAGTTGTAAGGCTATGTGGAGGGCTTTTTGCAAAAAGCCCCCCACGCCCCCAAAAAACCTTAAAAAAAGGAATGTTTATTTGTTTTTTCTTCTTTTTATAAAGTTTTTTGGAGTGCAGAACCTTTTTTTCAAAAAAGGTTTTGCATCTTCCTCCCCCTTCAAACTCCGATTTAGCGCTGTGCTTGCATATTGAACAAAATCGGTTGATACGGATGGGTTATTATGTTATAATATGTGAAAAAGAGATTTTTTGGAGGAATTTATGAAAACAGCACGTTCGTTTATTTCTGTTTTTATGGCGGCGTTTCTCGTTACCTTTTCGGTGCTGCTCGTTTATGCCGGTGATATGGTATCTCAGGACGGGATCAACGTTACCGTTACGACCGACAGCGAGAGCTACAATGCCAGCGACAGCATCGTCATTACGGTTGCCGTTGAAAACGACAGCATTGACCCTTTAGAGGGTGTATGTATAGACGTTACCCTCCCCGAGGAGCTTGAGACTGAGGACAGTGTTCAGATACTTGACGTTGACATCGATCCCGAGGACTCCTACGAGGCAACCCTTGTTGCCACCCTCGGAGACGAATACAGAGGCACCTCCTCCGCCAATGGCGGTGACGGGCCCGCTAAGGAGGATGCAGATAACACATCTGCCCCTGACAAGGCTGACTCCGGCAAGGATGATTCCGTTTACGGGAAGTACGGTCTATACATCCTTATCGGAGTGGGTGCTGTGGTAGCTGCGGCCATTGTCACCCTTATATTTCTTATTGTAAAAAGGGCCCGTGCTGCAAGGCTTTTGTCTCTGCTGCTCTGCACCGCTCTTATTCTGCCTATTATTTCGTCAGCAACAGCAGTTTTTGCCGCTGACACAGAAGATTTCAGCATAAGTGCTGAGACCACAGTTTCAGTTGACGGCGCGGAATACGTTATCGGCGCCACAGTTAACTACAGTGTGGAGCTTGGCCGCGAATGCACCGTCACCTTTGATCCCTGCGACGGGACGGAGACTCAATCTGTTACGGTGGAGGCCGGCAGCTGTCTCCCCGCACCCTTGTCATTTCAGAGAGAGGACCATATTCTTCTCGGCTGGTACAGTGACCGTGAGCTGACCACAAGCTTTGACGGTGAAACTCCGGTTTACCGCTCCATCACCCTTTACGCCTCCTGGCTTGACATCAGCGATCCCACGGATACTGACGGGGAGGGTCTTACAGACGTGCTTGAGGACTACTTCGGCTCGGACAAGGAAATCACGGACACAGACGGCGACGGTCTTTCCGACTACATTGAGGCCATCGTCCTCTCCTACGATGCCGCGGCTGAGGATACAGACGGTGACGGCACCGCCGACCATGACGAGGACCCCGACGATGACGGTATTACCAACATTATTGAGATAGAATCAGAAACAAATCCCATTTCCGGTGACACAGACGGCGACGGCCTTTCCGACAGCGAGGGAGATGAGCACGGCACAGACCCATTGAATGCCGACACAGACGGTGACGGCGCCTCCGACGGCATTGAAGTTGAGCTTGGCACCGACCCCTTAACCGCCGATGAAAGCTTTGATGCCACCGCCACGGCAGAAAACGAGGGCGATACCGTAAGCCCCTCGGTCTCACTCACTCTTGACGGCTCTCAGCTTGAGTCTCTCAAGGTGGAGGCATATGACAACAAGCTGTTCTTCCCCGAGGATATGCCCGGATATATGGGTATGGCTTACGATTTCGGCGTTGACGGCGAATTTGACAGCGCCACCATCAGCTTTGAATTCGACGCAGGACTTGCGGGGGACGGCTGCGATCCCGTGATCTACTATTTCAACGAAGAAGATCAGTCTCTGGAGGAGCTTGAGACTGTGGTCAGAGGCAACGTTGCCAGCACCACAGTCACCCACTTTTCAAAGTACATACTTATAGACAAAGCGATATATTCGGAAAGCTTTATGTGGGTGGATGTTTGGGAGGACTCAGACTACTCCGGCGTTGAGATAGTTTTCGTTATAGACGACTCAGGCAGTATGTACACCAACGACTACTACGACGAGCGCCTGACCGTTGTCCGTTCGATGGTGGACGATCTTCCCGACAGCGCAAAGATGGGCCTTGTCAAATTTGCAACATATTCCCACAAGATGACAAGCCAGCTCACAACAGACAAGGAATATATAAAGAACTATCTCAGCTCCTATTACTTCAGCTCCAGCGGCGGCACTTATATGTATGAGGCTGTTTTTGATGCACTGGAGCTTTACGAATCCGACGAGGATGATATTCTAAAGGTAATGATAGTTCTGAGTGACGGAGAAACCGAGGATATCGACGACCACTCCGGTGCAATATCGGCGGCCAACAGAGAAGGCGTCAAGATCTACACGGTCGGCCTCGGCTCCGACAGCGAATATTTCTACCAATATCTCCAGCCCTTGGCCCACTCCACAGGCGGTGCGTTCTACTATGCAGATGATGCCGATCAGCTGGCGGCTATCTACGAGGATATCAGCGAAAAGATCGACATCACCACAGACAGCGACGACGACGGCATTTCCGACTATTACGAGGAGCATCTCGTTACCTTCACAGGTGTAAGGCTGGACCTTGACAAAAACAACAGCGACTCCGACGGAGACGGTCTTAAGGACGGCAAAGAGGTTGTGATGGTACAGTCCCCCAACGAGGATGGATCTATGGTTATGGTAACGGGCAAGTACATTTACGGTGATCCCTCCACCGTTGATGCTGACCGCGACGGCATCCTTGATCCGGATGACAGCAGGCCCTTCCTCTGGGACGTTTGCGACAGAGACCTGGCTATGCTCTCGAAGATCATATACAATGACGATATCAAAAACAATATGGGAGTCGATCTCTCAAGGCTTTCCCCCTCCCTTACCTCATCTATAGACGAAGGCTTCTACGGAACGGCATCTGTTGAGGAGCTTTTCGGCTGGAGACTCGTATACAGATTTGAGATCTCTTACCCTCTCGGGTACGGCGGCGGTCTTTGCTTTGGCCTTTTCAGAAAGGACGATAATCTGGTAGTTGCTGTGAGAGGCTCCGATGGCAGTATTATCTACAGCGCCGACTGGTACAACAACATCAACACCTACACCTGGACCACAGACGTAGACACGGAAACTCTTATGGCGAAGATTTGCCCTGTGGTCAATTCATACCTGGGCCCCAACGACAAGCTTTACATCACGGGCCATTCCCGAGGAGGTATGCTTGCGCAGAGAGCCGCAGTTCGATTTGTGGAGACGGGACAGCAGAATAAGATCACAAGGCTCGTTTACTTCAACGGCATAGGCGTCGTATTTGCGAAGGGCTTATGGGGAACGGGACGCGGCTGGTACGATGACCTGGAATCTATTTCCCGAAAGGTCACAAGATACAACGTGGACGGCGACGTAGTGGATCAGATAGGCTATCACGTTACGTCAAGAACGACTTGCCGATTGTCGCCTGCGGCAAAGAACAACGTATTCCTGCTGCCCACCCACGATCTCAGCAGCTTTACGTATTATTTAATGCCTGAAAGATTTGAAAGACTTCCCGAAATGAAAGAGGAAATGGGTCGATGACCCTGAAAGGATGAACAGTTTGTACCGATTTACCATAACAGATGAGCCATTTGCCGTAGGCTACCTCTGTGCTGACAGCGACAGCATCTATATACGCACAGGGTACGGATATAAGGAGGCGGCAAGAGCGGCTCGCATAACCTTTGACCCCGACACGTGCTTCCCATCCATAGATTTCGGCAATATGGCCTGCGGCTCATCTTTTTCCGAAGGACAGAGCCCGAATCTCGGTCTCCTGTCGGAAAAGGCCGAAAAAAATCCTCAGCTTGCCTGCGACTACGAATATATCGCAAAAAATATGGGTGAGCTTGATATCGGCGCTCATTTTTGGAGAGCCTTTTCGCAAAATGAAACAAACATAACCCTATCCCTTTCCGGTTGGGGCGGCACCTGGGGCGGTCACGCCGTTCCCGATCTTATTGATTTCGCCCGCCTCGGCACCGAGGGCCTACGGGAAAAGGTAGCGGGCTTTGCCAAAAAGAATCCGGACAAGGGTGACTTTTACGAGGGAATGCTCCTTACCCTTGATGCCATTGACATCCTCGGCGAGAGGATATACAAGGCAGCTCAGAGAGAATTTGAAAAAACAGGCCTTGAAAAGCTGAAAAGAGCTGTGAAGACCTTTGAAAAATGCCCCCGAAGGCCCGCAGAGGACTTTTCGGAGGCGGTGCTTGTCTATCTTCTCATCTTCACCCTTGACGGCATAGATTCCCCCGGGCATTTCGATCAATACATGATCGATTTCTGGAGGAAGACGCCCCTGAGTGAGGCAAGAGAGACGCTCTCAGATCTTTGGGTATTTTTTCACAAAACGAGAACGTGGAATCTCTGCATCTCGGGCTCCGACAGCGAGTGGAACGATCTTTCAAACGAGCTGACCTACGAGATACTTGCAGCTTGCAGAAGATTTAAGTTCCAGACACCGAATCTCACAATGCGGTGCCACAGAAATACCCCCGAAAGGCTTTGGAGGGAGGCAGCGGACACTTTGGCCCTCGGCATGGGCCTCCCCGCTCTCTACAACGACGAGGTGGTGTGCCCTGCCCTTGAGAGTCTCGGTATCCCTCCTGAGGATTCTCACCGCTACGTGATGAACGGATGCAACCAGATAGATATTCAGGGAAAGTCCCATATGGGGCTTGAGGACGGAGAGATAAATCTTGGCCTCGCTCTGAGCTATGCCCTTTTTGAGGGGTACAACGTGGGCGAAGGCAAACAGATAGGCAAAAAAACACCTCCCGCAGAGGATATCTCCACATTTCAGGAATTTTTTGACTGTGTGAAGCTGCAAGCGGCCCACCTTATGGAAGCTGTTTGCAGTATGGCAGACAAGTGCCACGTGATCCGCGGAAAATACAGTTCAAACCCCATTCGTTCATTAACTATCGACGGATGCCTTGAAAAGGGGCTTGATTACAAAAACGGCGGCCCTGTATACGGTCATGGGCAAGTGCTTTTTGAGGGCGTGCCGGATACAATCGACTCTCTTGCCAACATAAAAAGATTTGTTTACGACGAGGGAAAATACACTCTCTGCGAAATACGTGATGCGCTGGCGGCAGATTTTGCGGGATATGAAAAAATGCACGCAGATCTCTGCTCCTCAGGGCTGAATTTCGGAAACGATGACACTTACGTTGACAGCATTGCAAAGGAGCTTATAGACTATTGCAATGATCATCTGAAAAAGAGGCCAACGGCAAGGGGCGGTATATATACGGGAGGCTGCTCCCCGTTTAACCGCGCCGCAAACAACGGGCTGGCGGCAGGCCCTCTGCCCAACGGAAAAAAGAAAAATGATCATATGTACGGAGATTCCATCGGAGCCACCCCGGGCAAAAATGTGAAGGGCCCCACGGCACTTCTCAATTCATGTCTCTCCTTTGACCACAAAAAGGCAGGCAGCGGATTTATCCTGAATATAAAATTTGAAAAATCACAGTTTGCAACCGAGGAGGGGAAGGCTGCCTTTCTCGCCCTTTGCAGATCATATTTTGATAACGGGGGACAGCAGCTCTCCGTTACCGTTGTAAATAGGGAGGAGCTGCTGGAGGCGCACGCAAATCCCCACCTCCACCGTGACCTTATAGTCCGCGTGGGCGGCTTCAGCGCATATTTCGCCGACCTTGACCCCTCTCTCCGCGAAAACGTCATCCAAAGAACTACATACTGAATAACTACAAATCGGAGCTTGAAGCTTTATTAAAGCAAAGGACTTTTTTGTTAAAAAGTCCTCTGCACTCCCAAAAAACTTTTAAGAAAGAAGAAAAAACAAAAAGTATTCCTTTTTTTAAGGTTTTTTGGGGAGGAGGAAGAAAAAACGATTAAGTATCGTTTTTTCAACGACGTAACGAAAATAAGGCGGGTAACAAGCCGAGTGTATCGAGGCGAAGTTAACCAACTATATTTTCGGATGTTTGTGGGGGGCTTTTTGCAAAAAGCCCTCCACATAGCCTATCCCCCTCAAACTACGATTTAACGAACTGATTACAAGAAACAAAAAAACTGCGAGGAAAGACTCGCAGTTTTTTGTTTAATTGATGCAAAGATCAAAACTCGTCAAGCTCAAAATCAGCATAGCAATCGTCGCAGAAATATGCATCGATTCCGTAAATCTCGATAGCGTTGAGCACTTCGTCGAATACTTCGTTGCATTGGTGTTTAGATTGCAGCACTTCATGGGTAGTTTGTCAATGACTATCATATTTTAATTTGCTTAATATTTTAACATTTTGTACATAATGTGAAGAGCTCCTGTCTCTCAACCCCCACGGCAGCACTTAAATGCATTATTTGCCGACTATCACGTCCTCGCAGGGCTTTCTTCTCTTTGCTTTGTTGCTATTGTATTTTTTTGAATAATGTGGTAGAATTATTGTGTATAGCTTACTAATCCCTTTACGAAAAGGACAGCTCTTATGAAAAACATTGCTATTATAACCGGTGCCTCCTCGGGCATCGGAAAGATATTTGCAGAGACCCTTCACACCCACGGAGCCTACGACGAGGTGTGGGTCATTGCAAGAAACGCTGACCGTCTTGCCGCCCTTGCAGACACGGTGAGATTCCCCGTTCGCCCCATATCCCTCGACCTTTCCGCAAACGACTCTCACAAGACTCTTGCCGCTCTTCTTGAAGAGGGAAAGCCCCGTGTGGGCCTTCTCATAAACTGCTCCGGCTATGGAAAGTTTGATGCCTTTGAAAAGCTCACCCTTGAGGAAAACATCGGTATGATCGACCTGAACTGCCGTGCTCTCACCGCCCTCACCTACGTTACCCTTCCCTATATGGACCGCGGCTGTGAGATACTGAACGTGGCCTCCGTTGCCGCATTCCAGCCCATTCCGTACATCGGTGTTTACGGTGCGAGCAAGGCATACGTTCTCAGCTTCTCCCGTGCGCTGGCACGAGAGGTAGGCAAGCGAGGCATACGCGTGTTTGCCCTTTGCCCCTTCTGGACAAAAACCGCCTTTTTTGACAGAGCGGTGGATGAAACAAAGGACGCCGTTATCAAAAAATACGTTGCAATGTACACCCCTGAATATATCGTCTCTTATGCCTGGCGCAAAATGAAGAAAAAGGGAGACCACTGCATCCCCGGCTTTAAGGCAAAGCTTCAGGTGCTTGCGGTAAAGCTTCTCCCCCACAGGCTTGTTATGTCCGTATGGCAAAAGCAGCAGAAGCTATGAGCCATGTGTATCCTTTTGGAAGGGAGGTAAACGATGAACGCAAAAACTCTCAGAAAGCAGATCGCTCTGGCAAAGCCTTTACTTAAGGGTCTCTCTCTGAAGGCTATCAGAAAGGGACAGGATGCCGTTGGCGAGCTGATGGAGTCAAAACACAGAAAAAGCGTTATCTTAAAGCACCACAGGTTTGAGAGCTTTGAAGGAAGCTGGGTCATTCCCAAGGATGTGCGCCGCGAGGGCGTTATTCTTTATCTCCACGGCGGCGGCTTTACCTGCGGAGGTCTCAGCTATGCACTGGGCTTTGCCTCCACCCTTGCTGTAACTCAGGGAGTACGGGTATTCTGCCCGGCATATCGCCTTGCCCCCGAGGATCCCTTCCCTGCTGCCCTTGAGGATGCGCTTGAAAGCTACCGCTATCTTCTTTCAAAGGGATACGGCGGCGATCATATTTCCCTTTGCGGTGAAAGCGCAGGCGGCGGTCTTTGCTACTCTCTTTGTCTTGAGCTGCGTCGACTCGGCCTTGAGCTCCCCTCCTCCATCGTTGCCCTCTCCCCATGGACAGATCTTACCCTCTCGGGAGACACCTATGAGCAAAACCGTGATAAGGACCCCTCAATGACAAAGGAGCTGCTCCGCTTTTTTGCGGACTCCTACACGAAGGACAGCTCCGATCCTCTTTGCTCCCCACTCTTTGCAGACCTTTCAAAAATCCCCCCCTCCCTCATTTTCGTCGGCGAGGACGAGATAATGCTCTCAGACTCTGTGCGCCTTGCCGAAAAGCTGAAAAGCGCAGGCTCCCAGTGCCGCCTTATTGTAACAAGGGAGCGCTGGCACGCATACCTTCTCTACGGTATTGAGGAAGACCGAGGCGATTTTAACGTTATAAACAGATTCCTCAACAAGGAGCTGTCAAAGGAGAACAAGCTCCGCTGGCTCAGGCTTGACAATGCGGCGAAGATCTATCCCGCCGCAAGGCGTCAGAGCTGGAGCAACGTTTTCCGTCTTTCCTGCACCCTTTGCGACCGGGTGGACCATGAGGTGCTCAGCCGTGCACTGGACGTGACGGCTCGCCGTTTCCCCTCCATTGCGGTGAGGCTCAGAAAGGGACTTTTCTGGTATTATCTTGAGCAGCTCTCGAGCCCTCCCGACATTATGGAGGAAAGCTCCTATCCGCTCACAAGAATGTCCAAGAAGGAAACGAGAAAATGCGCCCTCCGCGTTATAGTTTTCAAAAACAGGATCGCCATAGAGGTATTCCATTCCCTTACAGACGGAAACGGAGCTATGGTATTCTTGAAGACCCTTGTCGCAGAGTATCTCCAGCAGAAGTACGGTGTCAGCATCCCTGCGGGAAACGGTATTCTCGGAAGGCTGGAGGAGCCCTGCGAGGCTGAGCTTGAGGACAGCTTCCAGAAATATGCGGGAAGCATAAGCGCATCAAGAAAAGAGAATACCGCCTGGAGGACCTCAGGCACTCCGGAGGAGGGCGGATATCTGAACGTTACCTGCCTTGAGCTGCCCGTTAAAGAGGTCATCAGGGTAGCGAAAAGCTACGGCGTTACGGTGACGAATTTTCTCACAAGCGTTATGATGATGGCGCTTCAGCAGATGCAGAACAACAAGGAGCCGCGGCAGAAAAAGAGAAAGCCCATCAAGGTGCTTATCCCCGTAAACCTGCGCAATCTTTTCGAGAGCAGCTCTCTGCGCAATTTCGCCATGTACACCACTCCTGAGATACTTCCCGCCCTCGGCGACTACAGCTTTGAGGAGATATGTCGCATAGTACGCTGCTGTATGGACAGTGAGATCACAAAAAAGCAGATGAGCATGAAGATCGCCGCCAACGTGAGCAGCGAAAGGATGCTTGCAGTGCGAGTTATGCCCTTGTTTATCAAAAACATAGTTATGAAAGCTATTTTCGACACGGTGGGTGAATGCAAATCCTGTCTTTCACTTTCAAATCTCGGTACAATTACCCTGCCCTTGGAAATGGAAAAATACGTGGAAAGATTTGATTTCATTCTGGGCGTGCAGGCAGCTGCCCCCTACAATTGCGGCGTTCTTTCCTACAAGGACACTATGTATATCAATTTTATCAGAAACATTAAGGAATCGGAGCTGGAGCTGCGGTTCTTTGAGGTACTTCGCTCCATGGGTATCCCCGTGAAGGTGCGAAGCAACGTCAGATAGGCGGTGAAGCTATGTATTGTGTAAGATGCGGAGCGTTTCTTTCAGATAACGCAAGCAAATGCCCCCTTTGCAAAACGGTGGTATACCACCCCGACCTTCCGTCTCTCCCACGGGAGGAGCTTTTCCCTGAGGGAAAGCTGCCAAAAGGGGAAAAAAGATATAAAATATGGCAGGTGATACTGACGGCGGCATTTGTTCTGCCCCTTATCATCGTTCTCCTTTGCGACCTGCGATACAAGGGTGCCGTTACCTGGTCGGGATACGTTATAGGTGCGCTTGCGGTGGGATACGTCTGCTTTATTCTGCCCCTCTGGTTCAGAAAGCCCAATCCCGTCATATTCGTGCCCTGCGGCTGTGCCTCAGGCGGACTTTACGTTTTCTACATAAGCCTCGTTACGGGTGGAAGCTGGTTCTTGCCCTTTGCGCTCCCCGTTATCCTCTCCGTTACCGTTCTCGTATCGGCGGTGGTGACGCTTATGAAATACCTTTACCGGGGACGGTTCTATATTTTCGGAGGAGCATTCATTATCCTCGGCGGACTTATGCTCCTTTGGGAATTTCTTCTCACCGTCACATTTGAGGGGATCAAATTCATCGGCTGGTCACTTTATCCTTTAATAACGCTCTTCCTTCTCGGCGGACTTCTTATTTTCCTCGGCATCTGCCGCCCTGCAAGAGAATCTATGGAAAGAAAGCTGTTTATATAAGAACTAACAAAAAGAACCCCCGCAGGGGTTCTTAAGACTGTCGAAAAAGGCGCAGAGCGCAAATATATCAAAGCAAAGACAGTCAAATCATAGCATTAACCGTAAAAAGCAAATGCAACTAAAAATTGAAGTCATACAAAAGAAAGCCCCTGATTTCAGGGGCTTTCAAGCTTTTCGCCTTTTCAAGCCCTGTCGTACCTTTGTACGCCGACGGGCTTGAAATGACGAAAT
>JAFXFQ010000124.1 GCA_017520365.1 Clostridia bacterium | reverse complement strand
CTCGCGGCTCACATTGAGGGTGATCCTGTCATTGAGGAGGAATGCTACTGCGCGGGATGCGCTCATAACGCCGATCTTTGCAGAGTCAAGAGCAAGAACAACGTCTGCACCGAGAGCCTTTGCGCCCATAAGAGAGAAGTGTGCGCCGTAAGCCTCACCTGCGATGAGAGTGATGAGGGGGCACTTTGCGCCTGCATAAGCAAAGGCAAGCTTTGCAAGCTCTGCTGCATAGGGAGAGGCCTCAGCCTCAAGAGAAACGTCTGCGCCCTCTGAGTCGAGGATGGTGATAACGGGAATATCGAAGCTGTCGCAGAAGGTGATCATTCTGGATGCTTTTCTTGCTGCACCCTGTGTGAGGATACCGCCGTTTTCAGCCTTGTTGTTTGCAACAATGCCGCAAACAGTTCCGCCAATGGAAACAAATCCAACTGTCATTTCCTTAGCGTAGGATGCGTAAAGCTCAAGATACTTACCTTCGTCAGCAAAGGATGTGATGAGATCTGTTGCACACTTGGACTCAGCATATGCGGAAGCGTCGATGTGACGGTTGATATCGTCGTTGCTCTTGCACTCAACGGTACCCTCTGCATTGTTCATAGGAAGGAAGGAGAGAAGGAGGCGTGCGAGAGCGATGCACTCAGCATCGTTCTTTCCTGTGAGAGCAGCAAGACCGCTCTTGGAAACGAATTCGGACTTTCCTGCCTCTGCATTGCCGAGAACGAAGGGAGCGTTGAAGCTGACAGAGCCCTTTGTTTCGGAAATGATAATAAAGTCGAACATACCCGCGATAACGGAGGAGCTTCCTGCACAGGTACCGGGGATAACAGCGATCTGGGGGATAACGCCGGACGCCTTGGATACACAAGCCATGATTCTTGAGTAGCCTGCAAGGGCGCGTACTCCTTCGGGGAGGAGCGCTCCTGCAGAATCAAAAATACCGATAACGGGAGCGCCGTTTTCGATAGCAAGACGGTAGATCTCCTCGATCTTTCTTGCCTGAGCCTCGGTTAGAGCGCCCTTTGTTCTGGAGTAGTCCTGGCAGAAGGCGTAGGTGAGACTTCCGCCGATGCTGCCCCAGCCGCATACAACGCCTTCAAAAGCGTCGTCAATGCTGCCGTCAAGCTCACCGGGGGTACGGCGTACAAACTTGCCGCTCTCCATAAAGGTGCCTTCGTCAAAGAGAGCTTCGATCCTGCCTCTTGCTGTGAGACACTCTGCGGGAGCGGTAGCTTTGCTTTCCGCGGCGCAGAATATCTGGCGCAGGGCAGCTGCTGATTTGATACTTGCATTGTTGATTGCATCAAGTATCATTTCGGAAACATTTTTTTCCATTAACTGTCCTCCTGGATATATATATCTTAATGTAAACATACTATAGCAGGTTAAAATAATAACTTCTAACCCACACTACAATAATTATATATTATCCTCTGTTTATTTGCAATAGAATCTTTTAAATTTCTTATTCTTTTACATGGATTTAACACTCGGTGCTACCGCAATGAAATAGTCGGTGACACCGAGTTCTTTATATCGGTTGCACCGTACTTTTCAAGTTGCTGTTACCCTAAACAAATACAAAAACAAAGACAAAAAACAAAAACTTAACATAAACAAATACAAAAACGCATACTGAGCAAAAATGAGACGAAAACGTCACCGAACACGCCTTTCGGCGGTCATCGGTGGGGAGCGAAGGAGGTGGGAGGTGTGATAAGCTAAAGAAAAAAACGAAAAGAGGTTTTGAAAAATGAGTAAGAAGGACGGAATGTATCTTTATTCAGATTGGCTTGCGCCACTTGAAAGGCTTGAGCGAGCCGAGGTTGGAGAATTGATAATAGCAATGATGAAGTATTTTATAAACGGAGAAAAGCCCCCCAGGTTTGAAGGGCTTTGCGGAATGGCGGCAGATTTTATCTTTCCCCAGATCGATAGGTCTATGGAGTATGCCCGTCTCGGCTCACGGGGCGGAATTGCAACGAGAGAAAGGACCTCAAGGGTAAAGGAGGCAGAGCCTGTGACAGCAAGGGATGGCGACGATGGGGCTTCCTTTTCAAGGGAGAGAGCTTCTGCCGTTGAATATGAGACTGCGGCTTTGGGGAAAAAGAAGGCTGATACCTCAGTCGGAAAAGAGAAAAAACATACGGCGGTCGGTGGGGATGAAGCATATATTTTCCAAAGAGAAGAGTCTGTTATGCCTGCCAAGGCGTTTCCATCGAATCAAAAGGAGTCAGAGGAGTGCCGGACAGCATCTGAATCTCAGAAGCCCTTGTCATTTGAGGAAAAGCTATTCAAGAAGCAATGTCTTGAAAACAACTTTTACAAATTCTGGCGTGAGTATCCGAAAAAGATCGGAAAGCAGCAGGCTATGGATGCTTTTTACAAGCTTGATCCCGACTGGATGCTTTTGCAGCGGATGCTGGATGCTCTGAAGGAGCAAAAAAAGAGTCGGAAATGGAAAAAGGATGACGGCCAATACATCCCATATCCCGAAAACTGGATCGAGGGAAGGCGTTGGGAGGACGAGCTGACTCAGGAGGACAGGGCGCAGATAGCTGAGGATGAGTCGTGGAAGGCGTTTTTTGACGATGCTATTGCCAATTCAATGGGTGAGGAGTACGTCACGTAAGCTTTATTATGGAATAATTTGACGAAATGACGGTATAAAGCTGTGGAAATGCCCGCATCACATTCCATATGCCGATACCGCCCATACCGAAAAGATCACAGAGGCGTGAAAGCCGGTCTGCGCTTCTTGCGTCCTGAAACCATACCACGTGATCTGTTCCGTTCTTTGAATAATAGAAATATGGGGATTCATATTCCGTATCGTACAGAATTTCCGAGCCGGTTCTTTCGGCTAAGAGAACAGCGTTTTCGGGGGATAAACTATCTGCCTTGGTCTCGCCTTTGATGAAGGGAAGGGGCCAATCATAGCCGTAGGAGGGCATGCCGAGAAGCAGCTTTGACGAGGTTATCTCGGAGACGGCATATTCGACGACACTTCTTACGTTTGCTATTGGGGAAACCGCAAGAGGAGGACCGTACATATATCCCCACTCGTAGGTCATGAGAAACAGGTAGTCAGCCGCATTGCCGAGGAGAGGATAGCTGTGTCCCTCATAAAGGAGGCCGGGCTGAGCTGAATAGGTTTTCGGTGCAAGGTCTGCAAAAACTGTATAGCCTTCGCCGAGGGCTGCTTTAAGCTTATTTACAAAGGCAGCGTATGCCTCTGCCAATGATGGGTCTATGAACTCAAAATCCATATCTACCCCGCCAAAGCCTTCTGCTATGACGGTATCCCTTGTGCTTGCAATAACTCTGTCAGTAAGCTCCTCGCTTTGTGGATCGCATTGACAAGCTCGCTTGAAAACACCCCCTCCTCCGTCAGTGAGGTGAGTGAGAGGAGGGGAACTGCTGAATAGCTTTTCGCAGCATTGACAAGCCTTTCGGGTCCCTCGGGCGGGATGACGGCTCCTTCTGCAGTCACGCCGTAGGGAAAGACGGACAGGTATGTGAGATAGGGCAGGGTTGCTCTCAGCTGTGAGTCGTCGATATAGGTATAGGCATAGCCTGAGGTGAGTATTGGACGCAGGGGAGTCTGCTCTCTTTTTATAACAAGTGTCTGCCCCGGAATCAGGTTACTTTCTCCCATAAGGATGGGATTATTCTGCCAAAGCTCATACACTGTGATTCCTGTAGCCGCCGCAATGGAATATACTGTGTCTCCCGGGCGGACGGAATAAGTTTCGGAAGCCTTCAGTATCAGGAGGGATTGCCCCTTGACCAGGGGGAGGAGCGGGTCAAGCCCGTTATCCGAAATCAGCTGAAAGCTTGGGATCCCGAAGCGCTCTGAGATGGAGTATATTGTATCGTTGCTGTTTACAGTATAGATCATAGTCTTCATCCTTTTCTCTTTTTTTACAGTATATGTATTCTCTGCGGTGGAATAATACTGAAAACGAAAGGAGTGATGAAAAATGGCATTCATCGGTAAGATAAGCAAGGTGTGTGCGGCGCAGATGCTGGATTCCAGAGGCAATCCCACGGTTGAGGCCTGTGTTATGCTTGAGGACGGCACAAGCGGCGGTGCATCCGTGCCGTCGGGGGCATCTACGGGCAAGCACGAGGCCTGCGAGAAGAGGGACGGAGACTGTGACAGGTATCTGGGAAAGGGAACGCTGACAGCTTGCGACAACGTAAACAGAATAATCGATCAGGCTTTGGCAGGGACTGCGCTTTGCCAGACCTCAGTTGATATGAAGCTGATCCGTGCGGACGGAAAAAAAGACAAATCGAATCTTGGGGCAAACGCTATACTCGCCGTATCTCTTGCAGCGGCAAAGGCGGGGGCACAGGCCTTAAAACTGCCTCTTTACAAGTATATAGGCGGTATCAATGCCAACCGTCTCCCGATTCCAATGATGAACATCATAAACGGCGGCGCTCATGCGGCAAACGCACTTGACGTGCAGGAGGTTATGATAATGCCCGAGGGATTTGACAGCTTTTCCGAGGCACTGCGGGCGGGAAGTGAGATATACCACATTCTCGGCGGCCTTTTGAAAAAGGACGGAAAAACGGTTGCCTGCGGAGATGAGGGCGGATATGCACCTGAGATCAGTGAGCTTTCCGAGGCTCT
>JAFXFQ010000123.1 GCA_017520365.1 Clostridia bacterium | reverse complement strand
TCATATGTGAAGCAACGAACGAAGGGAAGGTCATGTCTCTGACCTACCTCATAGTCGTTGGGGTCGTGTGCGGGGGTGATCTTAACTACACCCGTACCCTTGGTCATATCCGCGTGCTCGTCGCAAACGATGGGGATTTCCTTATTGATAAGGGGAAGGATAACATGGCAGCCGTGGAGGTGAGCGTAACGAGGGTCATCAGCGTTGATAGCAACGGCAGTATCACCCAGCATTGTCTCGGGACGTGTTGTTGCAAGCTCAAGCATCTCACCTGTTTCCTTTACAGGGTAAAGGAGGTGATAGAAGTTGCCGGGCTTGTCCTCGTATTCAACCTCTGCATCGGAGATGGAGGTCATACAGGTGGGACACCAGTTTACCATTCTGTTTCCGCGGTAGATGAGGCCCTTGTCGTAGAGCTTCATAAATACTGTCTGAACAGCTTCGGAGCAGCCCTCGTCAAGGGTAAAGCGCTCACGTGTCCAGTCGCAGGAGGAGCCAAGCTTCTTGAGCTGCTCTATAATTCTGCCGCCATACTGACGCTTCCAATCCCAGGCTCTCTCAAGAAAGCCGTCGCGACCGATATCGTCCTTTGTGATACCTTCCTTTCTCATAGCCTCAACGATCTTCGCCTCAGTTGCTATAGATGCGTGGTCTGTACCGGGAAGCCAGAGAGTGGAAAAGCCGCTCATTCTCTTGTAACGGATGAGAATATCCTGAAGAGTGTTGTCAAGGGCGTGTCCCATGTGGAGCTGGCCTGTAATGTTTGGAGGGGGAATAACGATGGAGTAATGGGGCTTTGACTTGTCAATTACTGGAGTAAAATGACCTGCCTCGCACCAGGAAGCATATATCCTGTCCTCAAATGAGGCAGGATCATAGGTCTTTGTAAGTTCCTTTTTCATATTGTTTTCCTTTCGGTATTAATATTTGAAAATAAAAAAGCCCTGACAAAAAGTCAGGACGCAAAAAGCGCGGTACCACCCGAATTCGCCAAAAAAGGCGCACTCAACGAAAACTTGGCCTTGGCCGTCATTTTCTTTTCCTTAACGCAGAACTACGGCAAAAGCTACTGAGAGAAGCCCCCGTTCACCCCTGCGGCTCCGAAACTACCTTCGGCTGCTGTCCTGTACGGCATCACACCATCGCCGCTCTCTTTGACACGCATCACAGCTTACTCTTTTTCTTCATAGCCTTTGGAATTGTTATTTTATCATATAATTATTATGTTGTCAAGGATTAATTTGGGATTATTTGTTGATAAAACAAAGTAAAAAACGGTTTTTTCGAGTATTTTTTCGCACCTTTCATACCCTTTGCACCTATATTAAAAAAAGATATTTACAAAACGAATAAAAAGTAGTATAATATAGTGAATATTTTTATCTTTATCTCCATATAAGAAGGAGGGGTGCTGTATGCTTTGCTGCGGAAGAACAGATATAGGCATGAAAAGGAAGGTCAACCAGGACAGCTTTTTCTGCGAATATTTTGACAACGGTATGATGCTTGCCATCGTTTGTGACGGAATGGGCGGCGCTGCCGGAGGCGGTATCGCTTCAGGTCTTGCCTGCAAGAGCTTCGTAGATGCCGTCAGCGACTTCGCAGACGACTATACCCCCGCAGAAACACTTACCCGAACGGACGAGCGTCTTATCCGCAAGGTTCTTGCCGACGCGGTGGACTACGCCAACAAAACCGTTTTTGAAAGAGCCGAGGAAGAGCTTTCTCTCACCGGCATGGGTACCACCATTGTCGCTACCCTCGTTTGTCAAAGGACCCTCTTCACCGTAAACGTGGGCGACTCCAGAATGTACCTCGTCAAGGACGGAGAGGCGACCCAGATAACAAAGGACCACTCCTACGTTCAGTATCTGGTTGACACAGGCAAGATGACTGCCGAGGAGGCAAAGCGCTCCGTCAACAGAAACATCATCACCCGAGCTGTGGGCACCGATACCCACGTTGAGCCCGATATATATATCACCCGCCTTCCGGAGCTTGCCGAGGGCGTAAAGCAGGATCACGTATGTGTTCTCTGCTCCGACGGCCTGACGAACCACGTCTCCCCCGAGGCTATTGCCGACTGCGTCAAGCACGCCTGTGCCGTTGATTCCGACAGGCAGCTTGGCACTATTGCCGAGATCCTCATCGATATGGCAAATGAGGGCGGCGGCTCAGACAATATCACAGCCGTTATCGTCACAGTCTGACGTTTCCGCAGGCGCGAAAATACTTGCCGTATCCCTTTTCGCGCACGCTTGTAAGGCAAAGAAAGGTATGGTCATTAACAAATGGAACTTTACGATAAATATGTGGGAGCCACTATAGACGGCAGATACAAGGTCGAGCGTATCATCGGTGTCGGCGGTATGGCGGTGGTGTTCAAAGCTTTTGACCAGCTTCAGAACAGGCACGTTGCCATCAAAATGCTGAAGGAAGAGATCGCAGGCGAGGAGGACAGCGTAAAGCGTTTCGTCAACGAATCAAAGGCTGTCTCCATGATGTCTCACAAAAACGTTGTCAGCATTTATGACGTCAACGTCCGCGAGGATATAAAATACATCGTTATGGAGTATATCGAGGGAATAACCCTCCGCAACTACATGACAAAAAGAGGCAGGCTGACTCTTCGCGAGATCATCAGCTACACGGAGCAGATACTCCTTGCCCTTAACCACGCCCACTCAAAGGGACTTGTTCACCGTGATATCAAGCCCCAAAATATAATGCTCCTCAAAAACGGCATCATCAAGGTGACCGATTTCGGCATAGCTAAGCTTCCCAACGCCGAAACCGTTACAATGACCGATAAGGCCATAGGTACCGTTTACTATATAAGCCCCGAGCAGGCCAGCGGACAGCCTATTGACCGTCGAAGCGATCTTTACTCACTCGGCATCATGCTGTACGAAATGGCAACGGGAGAGCTTCCCTTCACGGCAGAGACCCCCGTCTCCGTTGCTATGATGCAGATAAACGACATGGCAAAGGCCCCCTCAGAGATCAATCAAGACATTCCCAAGGGACTCGAGCAGATAATCGGCATCGCAATGGAGAAATCGCCGCTGGACCGTTACCAATCGGGCGAGGATATGCTGAGACATATCCGACGCCTGAAGGAAAACCCAAATATCATATTCAAGATACCGAAAAAGCGTGAGGAGGGCGAGCCCAGGAGCATCTTCTCCCTTATTACCGGAGGCGGCCCTGCATTCCCTATCATCGCAGGCGTTGCACTTGCCTTTTTCATAATATTCATCATAGGCGCCGCCTACGTTGCGGGCAGAGTGTCAAATGCAATGACACAAACGGTGGAGACCATCGAGGTGGATAACTTCGAGGGACGAGTTTATGATGCCGCCCTTGCGGAGGCCCTGCAAAACTCGGATAAATACGCCGTTAAGATAATCTACGCCTATTCCGATGCCTTTGAACCCGGCGTTATTATGGATCAGACCCCTGCCGCAGGCTCCTCCAAAAAGGTAAAGGTAGAGCTTTCTCTGACAGTATGCTCAGGTAACCGCGAGGTAGTAATGCCGCCCCTTACTGACTATAACTATAAGGCGGCCATCAAGGAGCTTCGCAACCTTGGCCTTAAATATTCGATAGAATATCTTAAGGATCAATACCGCTCCCCCGGACAGGTCATCACCACCTCACCTGCTCCCGGCGAAAAGGCCACAGTTGGAAGCACCGTTGTTCTCGTCGTGTGCGACGGCTTTGAGCTTGAAGGAGTAGAGGTGCCCGATTTCATCGGCATGACTGAAAAGGAGGCCCTCCAAACTCTCATAGAGCTGAAGCTGATACTCGGCACAGTTACCTACGAGCAGAGCGATGAGGACCGCGGCACAATTATAATGCAGTCTCTCGAAGAATATGAGGAGGTTCTTGAAAACTCCCGTATAAGCTTCACGGTCAGCGGCGGTCCCGACTACGATCCCGAAAATCCCGACGGAACAACGGAGCCGGAGACCACGCCGCCC
>JAFXFQ010000122.1 GCA_017520365.1 Clostridia bacterium | reverse complement strand
CTTGTTGAGGTAGAGGAGGGTGACCTTGTCGAGCTCATCAACCCCGTTATCATTGAGAGAAAGGGACATCAGGAGGAGATCGAGGGATGCCTCTCCGTTCCCGGAAAATGGGGAGTCACAAAGCGCCCTATGTACGTAAAGGTCAAAGCGACAGACCGTAACGGCAACGAGTTCACCGTAGACGGAGAGGGCCTTAAGGCAAGAGCCTTCTGCCACGAGATAGACCACCTTGACGGCATTCTCTTCAACGATCACGCCGAAATGGTGGACCCCGATGAGATAGAGGTTGAGTAATGAAAGTATTATTTATGGGAACTCCCGATTTTGCAAGGATCTGTCTTTCTGCCATCGTAGAGGACGGATACGAAATCGTCGGAGTAGTAACACAGCCTGATAAGCCTAAGGGCAGAAGCTATAAGCTGACCCCTCCTCCCGTAAAGGTGTACGCAGAGGAGAAGGGCCTTGCCGTTTATCAGCCGGAAACACTCAGGGATGAGGCGTTTCTGCCCACCCTTCGTGAGCTTTGCCCCGATATCATCATCGTTGCGGCATACGGCAAGATCCTTCCTAAATATATACTTGATTTCCCCAAGTACGGATGCATCAATGCACATGGCTCCATCCTTCCGAAATACAGAGGAGCAGCGCCCATTCAGAGAGCTGTTATGGACGGTGAGAAGGAAACGGGCATCACGGTTATGTATATGGACGTGGGCCTTGATACAGGTGATATGATCCTGAAGGAGACCACCCCCATCACAGAGGAGGATAACTTCGAGACCATGCACGACCGCCTTGCTGAGATCGGCGGCAGATGCCTTGTTACAGCTATGAAGCAGCTTGAAGAGGGTACGGCAATCCGCGAAAAGCAGGACGATGCCCTTGCCACATATGCTGAGAAGATAACAAAGGCAGATTGTATCATCGATTTCAATACAGATGCAGAGGAGCTCCTTTGCCGTATCAGAGGGCTCTCTCCGTTCCCACTGGCTTTCACAAAAACTCCGGACGGCCGCCTTTTGAAGATCATTTCTGCAGTAGCGGCAACAGGTGCATCGGGGGCTAAGCCCGGCACCGTCGCCGTCGTTGATAAGGATGGCTTTGAGGTGGTATGCAAGGGCGGAAAGAAGATCAGAGTGAAAGAGGTCCTTCCCGAGGGTAAGGGAAGAATGACTGCCGCAGATTTCGTAAGAGGCCGCCGCATTGAAGCCGGAGATATGCTGAAATGGGAAAAGTAAACCCCGCAAGAGAGGCAGCCCTTTCCTCTCTTCTCAAAATGAAGAGCGGAAAGTATACGAATCTTGAGGTCAACGCAACACTGGGTAAAACAGAGCTGACGGGTGCGGATAAGGGCCTTTATACCGCTCTTGTGTACGGTGTTTGCGAAAGGGTCATCACCCTTGATAAGACAATTGCCAAATATTCAAAAACACCCCTTGATAAAATAGATGAAAAGGCTCTGGCAGCTCTTCGACTTGGTATTTATCAGCTTGCCTTTATGGATAAGATACCCGATCACGCCGCAGTAGACGAGTCGGTAACCATGGCAGGCAAAAGGGCCGGAGGTTTTGTAAATGCAATTTTGCGTTCCTTCATCCGCGACGAAAAAAGAATAGAGCTTCCCGAAAAGGGAAATTCCGAGTATATTTCCGTAGCCTATTCTGTACCCACAGAGCTTTGCGAGAGATTTATCGGCTGGTACGGTTACGGAGAAACGGAAAAAATATTTGCCGCATTCCTTGAAAATGAAAAGATAACGCTCCGCGTAAACAATCTTAAAACGACACGTGAAAAGGCCCTTGAAATGCTGGGGGCAGAACCTTCTGCAATTGCAGAAAACAGCATATGCACAGATAGCTTTGACGGAGTTTCTGAGGGGATAGAGAAGGGATATTGGTACGTGCAGGATGCCGCCTCTGCCCTTGCTGTCAGCACTCTCGGTGCGAAACCGGGGGAGCTTGTCGTTGATACCTGCGCCTGCCCCGGCGGAAAGAGCTTCGGCGTTGCCATCGATATGAAAAACGAGGGAAAGCTTTATTCCTTCGATATCCACGAGAATAAGCTGTCCCTTATTAAAAAAGGTGCAAGAAAGCTAGACATTGATATTATAACCGCAAGTAAAAGAGATGCCCGTGACCCTGACCCCGAGCTTTTTGAAAAGGCGGACCGAGTTCTTTGCGATGCGCCATGCTCCGGACTCGGCGTTATAGGAAAAAAGCCTGATATAAAATATAAGGAGCTTTCAAGCATTGATAATCTCCCCACTATTCAGTACGATGTGCTGTGCGGAGCCGCAAAGTATGTCAAAGCAGGAGGCGTTCTTTTGTATTCCACCTGTACGCTGAACCCCGAAGAAAATTTTGGCGTTTGCCGAAGGTTTTTGGAAAACAATAATGAGTTTTCCATGGAGCCCTTCGTGTGGGCAAAGGGAGAGTGTAACGGTGCACTTACACTGATGCCTCATATTGACGGTACCGACGGTTTTTTTATCTGTAAAATGAGAAGAAAGGAAAATAATAATGTCAAAGCCTGATATTCTTTCAATGACACTTGAAGAGTGCCGCGAATTCGTCCTTTCTCTCGGAGAAAAGAAGTTTCGTGCAGACCAGTTGTACGGCTGGATGCAAAAGGGAACACCCCTTACAGAGATGAAAAATCTTCCCGGTGCTTTTCGTGATAGGCTGG
The DNA here is from genome assembly GCA_017520365.1 of Clostridia bacterium. Classification (GTDB taxonomy): domain Bacteria; phylum Bacillota; class Clostridia; order Oscillospirales; family CAG-272; genus Avispirillum. The sequence continues at coordinate 1,055 of JAFXFQ010000122.1, read as the reverse complement.
CTGCAGAATGTGACTACCGCCTGCCTGAGATCGCAAAAAAGCAGGTGTCTCAGAAAGACGGAACGGTAAAATACCTTATGCGAATGACAGATGGTGAGTGCGTTGAGAGCGTGTTTATGCGCTATGAGCACGGCAATACTGTTTGCGTTTCCTGTCAGGCGGGATGCCGTATGGGCTGTAGATTCTGCGCCTCTACCCTAAGGGGCAAGGCCAGAGACCTGACTGCAGGCGAGATACTCGGCCAGATTGCGGTGATACAGCGTGATACGGGAGAGAGAGTCGGCGGCATCGTTATGATGGGCATCGGTGAGCCCCTGGATAACTACGATAATACCGTCAGATTCCTGCGCCTTATCTCAAGCCCTGACGGACTCAATATAGGGCTTCGCCATATCTCCGTTTCCACCTGCGGACTTATTCCCGGTATTAAGAAGCTCTCCGAGGAGGGTCTTCCCGTAACTCTTTCCATATCCCTCCACGCAGCGGATAATGAGAGGAGAAGCTCTCTTATGCCCGTCAACAATAAGTATCCCATTGCCGAGCTTATGACAGCCTGCCGTGAGTATTTTGAAAAAACAGGCAGACGCGTTTCCTTTGAATATACACTTATCTCAGGTGAAAACGACAGTGAAAAGGACGCAAGAGCCCTGGCGGACCTGCTTAAAAAGGGAATCAAGGGCCCGTCGCATATCAATCTTATCATGCTCAATAAAGTGGATGAAACGGGCTTCGCAGCCCCCGACCGTAAGGGAGCAGAACGATTCCGTGACCTTCTTTGCGATATGGGAATGAATGCTACCATCCGTCGTCGCCTGGGAAGCGATATCGATGCCTCCTGCGGCCAGCTAAGATTGAAAAATTCCGAAAATTGAAATGAAGAAGCGATTCCGTGAAAGCGGAATCGCTTTTTGTATAAACTCACCGACAAATCGTAGTTTAACGGGTAGAAATTGATGTGATGGTAGGGGACGGCGCCCTCGACGTCCCAAAAGCAAGATGGAAGAATTGTGCGACAAAATGGCTATCAATCCTTGTGCTACAGACGTTTGGTATTG
>JAFXFQ010000121.1 GCA_017520365.1 Clostridia bacterium | reverse complement strand
CTTTGTGCCATTACAAGCTCAAAGTAGATGCCGCCCTTTCGCATAAGCTCATCGTGGGTGCCCACCTCCGCTATCTCTCCACGGTCAAGCACCACCAATCGGGTGGCATTGCGGAGAGTGGAAAGCCTGTGGGCAATGGCGAGTGTTGTTCTTCCCGAAATAAGCTGTGCCAGAGCCTCCTGAATATCCTTTTCCGTTTCAGTATCCAGGGCGCTTGTTGCCTCGTCAAGAATAATAAAGCGAGGGTCGTGCAAGAGTGCACGGGCAATGGCGACTCGCTGTCTTTCTCCGCCTGAAAGGGTATATCCCTTTTCGCCGATGACGGTATTATATCCGTCGGAAAGCTTGACTGCAAATTTATGAACGCCTGCAAGCTTTGCGGCCGTTATGACCTCCTCGGGGGTGGCGTCGGGCTTGGAATATGCAATGTTGTTGTAAAGGGTGCCTGAGAACAGCATAGTTTCCTGAAGCACCACGCCCATTTGACGACGGAGTGACTCCTGAGTCACATCGCGGATGTCCGTGCCGCCTATGGTAATTGATCCGCTGTCGGGATCGTACATTCTCATAATAAGGTTGATAAGAGTGGATTTGCCAACTCCTGAGCGGCCGACGATACCTATCATTTCGCCAGGCTTAACGGTGAGGTTGATATTGTGGAGCACCGTGTTTCCGCTTTCATAGCCAAAGGAGAGATCATTGATCCGGATATCTCCCTTCACATCTGCATCAACGGCGCCTGCCCTGTCTGAAACGTCCGATTCCTCATCTATAACGTCAAATACCTTTACAACGCTTGTCATAGTCATTGTGAGCCTTCTGGGCATCATTGCTATCCAGCGCAGAGGTCCGTATATGAGGCTGACGTAGGATGAGAACTGCTGCATTTCACCGAAGGTCATCTCTCCTCCGAGAATGGCGTTTCCGACGAAGGCGAGAAGGAAAAACTCGCCTGCTCCCATAAGAAAGCTTGTTATGGGGGAGATAACTGCGAAATATGTCTCGTTTGAGGCACGGATCTTTCGCTCCTCCGTTATGGTATCGTTGTATCTCTTTTCCTCTGCCTTTTCGGTGCCGAAGGCCTTGACCACTCGGATTCCGGAGAAGATATCGTGAAGGACGGTGCTTGCCAGTGCACCTATGTGCCACTGCTTGCCGTAGCGTGCTCTCAAAAATCTCCACATAAGCCTGTGCGAGAGCACGACCAGGGGCATAGGCATTATGATCAGAAGTGCCAGCCGCCAATTATACGCAAAGAGGAGTATTCCTACACCCAAAAGCATGAGCACCTGCTCTATAAGTGCGCCGATGTCGTCGGTGATGAAACGCTGGATTACGCCTGTATCCTCGGTGACACGGTTCATAAGCTCACCTGAGGTACGCTTCGATACTCTTGCAATGGAGAGATGCTGGATTTTATCGAATATGAGGGATCTCATCTTAACGATGACCTTGTTTGATGCTAATGTCTGGGTATAGGTACGCACCATGGTGAGGAGCCTTGAAACGATATTTACGATAAGGATCATCGACACCGCAAGGATATATTTGCCTGCGGTGGGAACGCTGTTTGAATTGATGTAGTCGTCAACAAGTACTCTGTTGAAATAGGGAAGAAGAAGATTGACCGCACAGATGATGAAATAGATCACCACGGAGGCGTAGATGTATTTTCGAAATGGCTTTGCCATCTCCCAAAGTCGGGCGATATACTTGCCCTTGTCCGCACAGCGGGGGCAGGTCTTTGAGCCGGGAGGGAAGGGCCTGTGGCACTTTTCGCAAAGCATATTGCTGACGGCGCTTTCCATTCCCTCGTAATTGCCCGTATCTATGGCACGGTTAAGCTGCTTGACCGTTTCAGCCACCGCCTCGGAGTTTTCCATAGAGGTGCGGAGGATGAGAAGGTCGCCCTCGTCGGTCTCTGCCTCCAGCATCATACAGCCAACGCCTCTCGGACATTTGAAACGCTTTACCTTTTCTGTGTTGACAGTCCGCTTTTCCTCCCCCGTGACCACCTCCACCCTCGTGGGATAGAAGTATGCCTTTCCTTCCACCTTTTCCTTCCTTTCATCGCAGGAAAGGTCGAAGGCGAGGGTGATGCAGGGCTTTATCTGTTCGTTTTTTGCCATGTTTGCCTCCGTTACAGATAGAGCTCAAGTTTTCTGTAGCTGTTTTTGTCAAGTGCCGAAAGTGACCTGATCTCGTATCTGTTTCCGCAAATGTCGAAAATGAACGCACGGTCAGCTCCGACTCTGGCAATGCTCTTTGAGGTGTCCTGCAGAGTGAAGCTCAGCTCTCCCGCATCAGTCATAACGCGCCAAAAGGAGAAGCCACGTGTTTCCTTGAGGGTGATTATTTTTGTAACCGTTGGGGTGTAATACTTTCTTTCAAGCTCTGCGGTGATGATATCCCTCTCGTCTGCATCAAAGTCAGAAATGCTTTTGATAAGCCCCAGCTCCTCCTGATCCTTATTCTGAACGGAGATATATTCAAAGGGCATATCGAGGGGGAACGAGCGGTGGAGCCATACACGCAGGTGGTGCGTTGTCTCTCCGTCCTCTCCCTTTATATCTGCTCCGATAAAATCCCCTTCCTTGAAGAAGTGGGCGGTATCCTTTGTCAGATATACTATTCCTGCGGCATCCGCAAGGGTAAAAACGCTGTCTTTCATTGATGTGTTCATTCCTTTCACTCACCTACTCCCGCATTTTTCAGAGCCTGATACTGAAGGGTGTAAAGCTTGAAATATATGCCCTTTTGCTGTATCAGCTCTCTGTGGGTTCCTTCCTCTGCCACCTTACCGTGCTCGATAACGAAAAGCTTTTCGCAATCACGGAGGGTTGAAAGGCGATGAGCAATCATAATTGTGGTTCTGTTTTGTGTCAGCTTTTCCAGGGCAGCTTGAATGCTGCGCTCGGTCTTCGTATCCATTGCGCTGGTGGCCTCGTCCAGAATAAGTATTTTCGGGTCGCGGAGAATTGCACGGGCGATGGAAACTCGCTGTCTTTCGCCGCCGGAGAGCTCCTTATAGCCCCAGCCGAGGCGGGTGGCATAGCCGTCCGGCAGCTTTATGATAAAGTCGTGTGCGCCTGAGATCTTGGAGGCGGTGATGATCTCCTCCATTGTTGCCTCGGGCTTCGCATATCTTATGTTATCAAGGATCGTACCCTGGAAAAGGTAGGTCTCCTGAGAAACGATGGCAATGTTTTTCCTGAGAGTGTCGAAGGTAAGGTCGCGCACGTCAATACCGTCAATGGTGATCCTGCCCATATCCGTATCGTAAAGACGGATGAGAAGGTTTGCAATGGTGGACTTGCCTGCACCGGTGTGTCCGACTATACCGATCTTTGCCCCTGCGGGGATATCCATAGTAACGTCCTCGATGACCTTTCTCGTTTTGTCATATCCGAAGGTGACGTCGCAAAAGCTCACGCATCCGCGAAAATCCTCACGGGAGATGCTTTGGGCATCATCCTTTTCAAACACCTCAGGCTCCGCATCCATAACCTCCATAAGGCGGTAGGTTGCGTTAAAGCAGTTGGTGATGCTCTGGGTGATGTTGACGAAGAACATAAGCGGCGAGATGAGCATTGCGGAGTATGCGGTAAAGGTCATAAGAGTTCCGTAGGTCATCTGTCCTTTAATAACGAACCAACCGCCAACGCCGAGAACGAGAACGGATGAAAGTGTAAAGAGAAAGGTGACTCCGGGGTAAGCCGTGCCGGCAAAAAGGCCGATCTTCTTGTCCGTTTCTGCAAGATACTCGCTTCTTTGATTAAAGCGGCTGATCTCGTCACGCTCTCTTGAGAAGGCCTTGACAACGCGCACTCCCGCAAGCACGTCTGACAGCTGTCCGTTCATAGAACGGGCGGCGCTGTAGCGCTTTGCATGGAACTTCTTCATTTTGAGGGAGAGAAGCTTTATAAGCCAGAAGCAGAGGGGGCAGAAGATAAGGGCAACGATGGAGAGTCTCCAGTCGATAAAGAACATAAGAACGGCAACGGCAACTGTCTGCAAAACGTTGACGATAAGGTAGGGCAGGCCGTCCACAAAGAACCAGTATATGGTGTTTGCGTCTCCAGTTACCTGGTTCATAAGCGCACCCGTTCTTCTGTTGGTGAAGTAGCCAAGGGATAGCTTTTCAACCGAGTCGAAAATAGTTTTTTTCATATCGTAGGCCAGCTTCGGCACGATGCGGGCGGTGATGATGTTGTTTACCATATCCACGAGAAGGGAGGCTATCCTGAGGGATACGATAAGGAATATTACAAGCATTACCTCGCCGTAGAACTTTCCGCCCTTGGTCAGCACCTGATCGTAGAAGAAGCCTGAGCTGATGTAGGGGGATACTACTCCGATGGCGCTGACCGCCACCATGGCAAGGAGGATAATGATAACGCTGAATATGTATTTTCTCGCAAAGAAGAAAAGCCGCTTCACAACGCTTGCTTTATCAATGCAGTGGGGACATATTTTGTTGTGAGGGTCGGGAAAACGGCGGCCGCACTTTGGGCAGTAGTCGTCATCCTTTTTTCTTCTCACGGGGCCGTGATTGCCATGACCGCCGTGTGGTCCGTGTCCTCCCTTTGGAGGAGGACCGCCGCCGGGGCCGTTTGGATGAGGGGGATGCTGTCCCTCGCTGTCCTCAGGGGCCTCATCAGAGGAGCCCGGCTTGTTGTTCAGAAGGCGGCAAAGCTCCTGAAAGTCCTCCTCGTATTGGCAGGTAAGATAGGTCACAAGGCAATAGCCTTCTGTTTTCTTGTTGTAGGCGGTCATAATACAGCCGGAGATCTGCTTTTCAGTCTTGAAGTCGGAAAGGTCATTCCTGTCCATTCTGTCAAGGGAGATCTTGGAGTATTTCACCGTCAGCCTTTGCTTGTCTCTCTTTCTGCCGTTTTCCTTGGGGAGAACAAGATTGATGCCGCCTACCATTATGATTTCGTCCTCGGTAACAAGGACCCAGTTGTCACAAAAAACGCCCTCGGGATTTTTATCCGCATGGGCGGCAAAGAGAATGTCCTTTTGGAGCACGCCGAACTTTTCAGCCTCCGAAAAGACCTCCTTCGGTATTCTGTCAAATTCTGTCACTTTATATATAGTTCCTTTACAAATAGCAAAAAATGCGAAAGGTGATGCCGCGCGGGAAACAAGCACCCCACACAGCATCACCGGGAAAATTATCTGTACTTAAGCTCCTCGGGCTTATCGCAAGCATCAAGAGGAATATCAACAGCATTGGGGAATTCGAAGCCGTTCTTCTTGAATGTCTCATAGTCGAACTCGTTGAGCTCATCGTAAGCGAGCTTGTGGAATTCGTAGAAGTTGGGCCACCACTCATAGCCGTCACCGAGATTGTGGTAGAGGTAAGCCTCTGCGATCTCAATGCCAAGGTTCTTTCCGATCCAATGGCCGCCCATAGCAAGAACGTTTACGTTGTTGCCTGTGATAGCGCGGAGAGCCGCATGGGGAGACTCAACAACAGCAGCGTGAACGCGGGGACACTTGCTTGCCGCGATGTGGATGCCCATACCTGTGCCGCAGAAGATGATTGCGCGCTCGAACTCGCCCTCAGCGATCTTAGCGCCGACCTTAAGGCCGATGCGGTGGAACATTTCAGGGTTGGGATCATCAAGGCTCTTTACTCCGATATCGGTGATCTTCCAGCCGTGCTTTTCAAGGTGAGCGCAGATGTAATCCTTAAGCTCAACGCCGGCAAAGTCAGCCGCAACGAGAAGCTCTTTATCTTTGATCATTTTCATGGTGGTTTTCCTCCGTACAATAAAATCTTTCCTTTATTTTATCATTACCTTCCTTTTTTGTCAATCAATTCTTTGTTGAATTTTGCAATTTTATAATTGGTAAAAAGCTATTGAAATTATAAAAATATATGCTATAATACCTTTATCATAAATGAAAGAGGCGATAGCTTTGAAAAAAACAAATACTAAAAAGCTGGTTTTGTCAGCCCTTTTCTGTGCGCTTATCTTTGTAGCCACGGCAGCCTTGCCTCTGCCTCTCGGAAACGGTGGATATGTAAATCTTGGTGACACGCTGATTGCGGTTGCGGCTTTCTTTCTTGGTCCCGTATACGGCTTTCTTGCGGCAGGTATGGGCAGTGCGGCTGCAGACCTTTTCCTTTCATACGGAATATATGCACCGGTGACCTTTGTGATCAAGGGATCGATGGCTCTCGTATATGTGCTTGTTTTCCGTCCGTTTGTAAAAACAAAGGCCTGCGTACCTATGGCGTTCGTGGCGGCGCTTGCTTCCGAGTGCCTGATGGTGGGCGGCTATTTTGCGTTTGAATGCGCACTTTACGGATATGCAGGCGCTTTGGTCAACGTGCCGGGGAATCTTATTCAGGCGGCAGTAGGTGTGGCGGCATCGACCACTCTTGTCTCTCTTTTTGCACACAACAAATACCTTCTCAAAAATTCACAAATGAATTTTTCTTTTATTTAAAAAAGCTACGTTAAACCAGTAAATCCGCTGAAAGCTCAGCGGATTTCAGCTTGTCGATAAAGTTATCGACAAGCTGGCTCAGGCTGTCGTAAAGGATGCAGATTTCGTCATTTCAAGGCCGTCGGCGTACAAAGGTACGACAGGGCTTGAAAGGGCGAAAAGCTTGAAATCCCCTGATTATCCGGGGATTTCTTTAATGTGACTTTGATTTTTTGTTGAATTACCTTTTACGGTTAAAGCTAAAACTTGGCTGTCTTTGTTTTGACACTTTTGCGGTCTGCGCCTTTTTCGACAGTCTGAAATCCGCTGAAAGCTCAGCGGATTTTTTCTTTGCTTATCTCAGCCTTTGATCATCGCTTCTGACAAAGAGAGCACCCAAGGGGGAAAGGGCGCAGAATGGGGATGCGACGGTGCAGAGGGAGAGGGCTGCGGCGAGAGCTAAGGGGCGGGCGGCGGTCTTTTTTTGTGTCAGCTCCAGTATGAAGAACGACAATGCCACGGGGATACCGTGGTCTGCCCGAATTATTGCCGCCCACAGGATGCAGGCGGCTCCCACAAGGAAAAATACTGCCCTTTTTTCTCTGTATCTTTCAAAGAGGAATGCCCCAATGCAGCAGATGCACAAGGCAAGAGCTGGATTTTGCCGACTGTTTTCGAAGGGCTTTCCGAAAAGGGCGGCATCATAAATGATCTCAAGGGCAATGGCCGCGGCGAATACAGGAGT
>JAFXFQ010000120.1 GCA_017520365.1 Clostridia bacterium | reverse complement strand
TTTTTTCATAGCATGATCTCCTTTTATTGTGTTATTGAAAAGTAAATTAAAGCATTTGAGTGATAATAAGAACAGCGGCAATTATAAGGCCTGCACCGATAAGAATTGCAAGGATGCAGCCAAGGGCTTTCTTAACTGCGGAGTCGACCTCAAGAAGCTCCTCGGAAACGTTGGTATCAACGAAGAGTCTGCAAAGAGTGTCTGTGAAGGGCTGGGACTTGCCGTCGTCGCTCTCCACCTTGTCGGAGGTGATATAGTAGATGGTGTTGTCATCGTACTCCTTGGCGGTTCTGATATCGTATACCAGCTTTCTCTTTCCGCTTCCGTCAAAGGACTCGGCATAAATGGACTTCTTGCCGTTATCGTCGAAGGTGATATAGATAAGCTTGCTTTCGTTGACGGAGAGCACCTTATCTACCTTGTCGCAGAGGCGGGTAAGGGTTGTGCCGTCCATTCTTACCTTCATAAGTGCCTTGTAGGTGCTAATGTAATAGAGATAGCCGTTCTTCAGGCTGACGAACTCGTCGATATCAGGTGCGATCACGGTAAATGCGCTGCCGTCAATACGGGATTTGCAAAGCACCGCATTGTAGCCGGAGCGGCGGATGAAGTAGATCCAGCCACCCTGCTCGAAGAGGAGCTTGCTTACGAAGAGAGGATATTCCTTTCTGTCTGTGCCGTCGGGATTGATGCTGATAAGGCTCTTGTTTGCAGAGCTGCCGATATAGAAGAATATCTTGTCTGCCATAATGGTATTGACCGCGTAGATGTTATGCTCAATGATAAACTCGGGGTCGGAGGTGGATATGGACTTGGCATAGAGATTCTGGTTCAGCTTGTTGGGAGCCTGACGGGTATAGATGGCATAGTCGCCGATATAGCCGTGGAGGGTGATGTTCAGGGTGCCGATGGCGATGAACCTCATGGAGTCAAGGTCGAGAACGCAGGTGCGGGCGGGCTGGGGAGCCTTGCCTCTTATTTCGGAGCTGATATATGCGATCTTGCCGTCCTTGATGGAGATAATGCTTCTTACGTTTGTAAGGAGAGAGCGGGTAGCGCCTGTGGCAAGGTCAAGCTCGATAAGCTCGTTGGATTCGCCGGGGATCTTGCCCTTGAAGCCCATAAGGTATGCCTTCTGCTTGTAAACGCAGATGACGCTTTGGGAAACGTGCTTGTCGTACACCTTTTCCAGTAGCTTGTTTGCAAGATCGTATTTCTTCAGCTTGCCCTTGTTGTCAACGAAATAGAGAAGGTCGGCGTAGTTTGTTACTACCTGAGCGATTTTCTTGATAAGGGGCTTCTTTGCAATTGTGCCGTTTTCCTCGGGGTAGAGGGAGAGGGTGTCCTTCTTGGGGGAGGACATATAGTAATAGAGCTTGCCCGTTACCTCAAGAATATCGTCGATGAGGTAGTAATTATCTACCTTCTTTGCGATAGAGGCGGAATCAAGATATCCGTCAAGGGTGTGGAGTGCCTGAAGTGCCTTAACGTAGCTCTTTGCCTGAATAAGGGTTTTGACATCATTGTAAAGGGCGTTCGCATCTATGCCCTTTGCACGAAGCTCCTCAGCGATGCGGGCGTTCTTCTCGTCGGCAAAGCGCTTGATCTCGGGAATAGAGTCTATAGCGTCATACTTGCAGAGAGCATCAACGTCGCAAGACTTGAGAGAGTCAAGGGCTGCGGTAATAGGCTCAAGCTCGTCTGCCTCGGCGCCGTATTTCTTAGCGTTTGCAATAGCCTTTTCAAGGGTGGCAACGGTGCTTTCCTTGGAGGAGGCAAGCTTTGAGGTAACGCGCTTATATGCATCGAACTTGCTGTATGCGTCCAGATCGTCCTTCTCGTATTCCTCGATGATCTCGCGAAGAAGTGTATTGCAGCCCTCCACCTTCTTAACGAAGGGCACGTAGGATGCCTTGAAGGCGCAGATCCAGGTGTTCTTATCGTCAGCAGAGTTCATTTTGACTGAGGAGACAAGCTTGTCCATTGCATAGACCGTAAGATAGTCGGAGGTTGCAAAGGACGCCCAGTCGTATTCCTCAAAGAATTCGTCCATATAAGCGAGGGCAGATGCGGAGGTCTTGATGCCCTCGATGCGGATAGTGCCGGAGAAGGCATTGTCAGCGCCCTCGACGGGGTTGGAATCGTTTACGGGAACAACGGTGTTACCGCAGTAAACGCAGTCGATGGCATCGGAGTCATTAACAGCCTTAAGAGGGGCACCGCAGTTGGGACATTTCAGGGTCTTGAGAGGGGGAATTTTCTTCTCGCCCTGTGCATCAGCAAGATTTGCCAAGGATTTGAGAGATAACACTTGTGCCATAATATTATTCCTTTGTTTATTTTTAATAATAGTCATATCATTATAACACAATGTTTGGGAAATGTAAATACAAGATACAAAAAAGATAGCCTGCAAATCGAAGCACCGTGGGAATACTGCGCACTGAGCCTTGGTCTGTCCTCGGACAAAGAAAACGCACGCCCGACAAGCTTGGGTGTGCGTTTTCATATGATCTCTAAATATTAATTCCGAACATTCGGAGGATGTTCTGTGCGATACCCAGGTAGACGAGAAGAGAAAGCACGTCTACGATGGTGGTGATAAGGGGACTCGCCATAACTGCGGGGTCAAGGCCTATCCGCTTAACAAGTATAGGCAGCATACCGCCTGAGATTTTCGCAATGATTACGGTAATGGCGATGGCTATGCTGACTACCAGGCTGACGGCTATGCTGACCTGAAGGCCGTACTCTGTGCGGTTAACGTCATTGAAAACGTACATCTTTCCGAAGTTGACTATGCCAAGCGACAATCCGCAAAGGACAGCAACGATAGTCTCCTTCAGCAGCACCTTGCCGAAATCCCTCATCTGTACGTCTCCCAGAGACAGCGCACGGATGACGGATACGGATGCCTGGCTGCCTGCGTTACCGCCTGTACCCATAAGAAGGGGAACAAACGCTGTGAGAACGGGCAGGGTGGCGAGGGAGCCCTCGAAATGAGTGAGGATCTTTGAAGTGAAGGTGGCCGATATCATAAGGATAAGGAGCCAGGGAATACGGCTTTTCCACGTTTCGAAAACGCCCATCTTAAGGTAGGGCTTATCGGAAGGGGTGATTGCCGCCATCATTTCGATGTCCTCTGTATCCTCCTCCTGGATAACGTCCAGGGCGTCGTCGACGGTAACGATACCCACGAGCCTCTGCTCCGAGTCAACGATGGGCATTGCCAGGAAGTCGTACTTGGACATGGCGAGAGAAACGTCTTTTCTGTCGTCATCTGTATGGCAGAAGATGGGGTCCTCTATCATGATATCCTGAAGGACCGTATCCTCCTCTGCAAGAAGGAGCTGCTTTACGGTGACAACGCCGAGAAGAACTCTGTGGTCATCGGTAACGTAGCAGGTGTAGATGGTCTCCTTATCAACGCCCTGACGGCGGATGGTTTTGAAGGCATCGGCAACGGTGAAGTGGGCCTTTAAGCGGACGAACTCCGTTGTCATAATGGTGCCGGCAGAGTCCTCGGGGTAGTTAAGGAGCTTATTGATCTGCCTGCGTCGCTCGGGATCTGCAAATTTCAGGATTCGGCGGACAACGCTGGCAGGCATTTCCTCGATGACGTCAACGGTATCGTCAAGGAACAGGTCGTTCATAATGTCGGAGAGCTCCTGGTCTGTAAAGCCCTCGATAAGAGCCTGCTGCAGGTCGGAGTCCATTTCGACAAAGACGTCGGAGGCAAAATCCTTATGAAGGACTCGGAACATGAGAGGAACCTCGTCCTTTGGAAACTGGTCGAATATCTGCGCAATATCTGCAGGCTCTTCTTCGCAGAGAAGGTCTCGAAGCTCGCGGTATTTCTTTTCGTCCAGGAGTCGTCTGACCTCTGTAATCATCTTGCCTCACCTGCCTTTTTTAAAAGTTGATAGTTTTATCAGAAATTGTATGCTTTTTCGGCGCTTGCCTTTACTCCGTCAAGGGTAGCCTTCATATCGGCGGAGCGGTAAGCGGCGCTGCCTACAACGAAAACGTTTGCACCTGCGGCGGCGCAGATGGCGGCTGTGTCAGCGTTGATGCCGCCGTCTACCTGTATGCTGATGCTGCGGTCTCCTATATATCCCTTGATAGCTCTAATCTTTTCGGACATATCCATAAAGCTCTGGCCGGAGAAGCCGGGCTCAACGGTCATAACGAGGACCATATCGATATGGTCGATGAAGGGGAGGATCGCCTCTGCCTCTACCTTGGGCTTAAGAGCAATAGCCGCCATAAGGCCGTGGTTGTGGATCTCCTCGATCATTTCGAGAATAGCCTCGGTGCTTGCAATATCATTGTGAACGGTGATAATATCTGCGCCTGCCTCAGCGAGGGTATGGATATATCTCTCGGGGCAAACGGTCATCATATGAGCGTCGATGGGCAGGTCTGTCACCTTGCGGACAGCCTTCAGAAGCTCAAAGCCGATGCTGATGTTGGGAACGTAAACTCCGTCCATAACGTCAAAATGGATGGTATCTGCGCCTGCCTCTTCGGTACGCTTTACCTCTTTTTCAACATTGAGGAGGTCTGCGGCAAAAAGGCTGGGGGAGGTTAAAATTTTCATAGCTGTTCTGTGCTTTCTGTTTGGTATAGTAGTGATTATATCTGTAAAACGGGCTGTTTTTTCTTCTTTAGACGGCACGGCCTTGCGGCGCGGGTGTCAACCAAGGAGCTTTTGCCATAAGATGTATTGACGGCCAAAGCCGTCTCAGCTCTGTGCACCCGATAAGTGCGGCGAAAAGGAAGTATAAAGCAAGGGACGTTTTGCTAAAATTCGCCGTTTTATCGGTTTATATATGCTGCCGCCTTGCGGCAGCTTTTTTATTCTTTAAGAAGGCAGACCGCGTGTGCGGAGATGCCCTCGCCGCGGCCCGTGAAGCCCATTTTTTCCTCAGTGGTGGCCTTTACGTTGAAACGCTCCTTGGGAATACCTGCGTGCTTTGCAACGCACTCTCTGATAGCATTGATATAGGGCGCCATTTTAGGCTTCTGGGCAACTATGGTGGAATCGATGTATTCTATCTCAAGGCCTGCTTTTTTTATTTCCTCGCAGACCTTTTCAAGAAGGAGCATTGAGTAGATATTCTTATAGGTCATATCGTTGTCGGGGAAAAGCTTGCCTATATCCCCAAGGCCTGCAGCTCCGAGAAGGCTGTCGCAGATAGCGTGGCACAGCACGTCTCCGTCGGAGTGGGCCATAAGACCGTAGGGGCAGTCCTCAAAATGAACGCCTCCGATGATCATTTTTTTCCCCTCTTCAAAGCGATGGGCGTCGTATCCGTGGCCGATCCTCATTTCTCTGCCTCCTTTTTCTGCTCTCTGTAAGCTATTATTGCCTCGCAGAGGGCAAGGTCGTCGGGACTTGTCAGCTTTATGTTCTCACGGCCGCACTCGCAAAGCTTTATGTCAAAGCCGAGGCGCTCACAGAGCATACAGTCATCGGTGACGACCGCCTCGTCCTTCTTTGCCATATAAGCGGCGGCGCGGTATATGTCAGTTTTGAATACCTGAGGGGTCTGAACGAGCCATGTTTTGTCGCGGTCCTGGGTGGACTCGATAAAGCCGTCCTTATCGCAAATTTTGACCGTATCCTCGCTTCTGTGTGCGGCGGCCGCTATACGGTGCTTGTATGCCTCACGAATGGTAGTCTCTATGATCTCGGGGGTAACGAGACAGCGGGCACCGTCATGTATGGCAACGAACTGAGACTTATCGGAGACAGAGTCAAAGCCGAGAAGGGCAGAGTCCTGTCTTGTTTCGCCGCCCTCAACTATCATTGTCACCTTTTTGAAGCCGTATTCCTCGGAAAGGGAGGAGAGTATCTCCTTGTTTCCCACGAGGATGATCTCGTCGACGAGATCGCAGTCCTCAAAGGCATTGACCGTGCGGACGATGCAGGGAAGACCCAGAACGTCTGCGAACTGCTTTTTTACCTTTGAGCCGAACCTTGTGCCGTTGCCTGCGGCAAGGATCACGGCGGATGTGAATTTAGTGATAGCCATAGTTATCCCTTTCAGATATGTATCGATAATGTTAGTCACAAAAATACATTTTCATTATAGCATCAAGTGACTCCTGTGTAAACAAAAAAACCAAAAAAATATCGTTAAAAATATAGACTAATGAAAAAAACTGTGTTAAAATACAATGAATATATATGTGAATTTCAGAGGTAAAATGAAAACAGTAAGAATACCCGCAGAGGGCTATGGTGCAAACTGCTGGCTTCTCATAGACGAGGAGTCGGGAGAGATGGTCCTGATAGACCCTTCTCCCACGGGAGAGGCCTTTGAAGGCTTTCTTTCAATGCGAGGCCTTGATAAGAAAAGCTTGAAATATATACTCCTCACCCACGGCCATTTCGACCATATAACAGGTGCGGATGAGATAAGAGACATATCAGGTGCTCCTCTTGCGATCCACGAGGCAGACAGTGATTTTCTCACCACCGATAAAAACGCATATAAATATTTCTTTCGCGAGGACCTGATAATGCGGCCGGCGGAGATCATTCTTCGTGACGGAGACGTGCTGTATCTCGGCAAAAACGCGATAAAGGTAATGCACACCCCCGGGCACACACAGGGAAGTGTCTGCTTCTTTGTCGGAGACAATATTTATACGGGAGACACTCTTTTTGACCGCAGCATCGGCAGGACCGACCTTGTGGGCGGAAATCAGGCACTTCTTGAGGATAGTCTTCGAAAGCTTATCTCCCTTGACCGCGACTATAATATCTATCCCGGTCACGGCTCTGTTTCAACCATTTCAAAACAGATAAAATTCAACCCATACCTTTATGGAGGCAATTTATGATAGATTATAAAGAACTTTCAAACCTTCTTTTCCCCCACGTCACAATGACGGAGGAGGACTTGGAAAAAATGTTCCCCCCCAGAGAGGGACTTCCCGAGGGGGCGGTGATCTCCCGTATGGCACCCAGCCCCACAGGCTTTGTTCACCTGGGTAACCTTGTTCAGGGCCTCACAAGTGAGAGAATGTGCCATCAGTCCGGCGGCATCCTCTATCTCCGTGTTGAGGATACAGATGCAAAGCGCGAGGTTTGCGGCGCTGTTGAAACGCTTATCGAGTCTCTTGCTCACTATGGCATCAAGTTTGACGAGGGGGCAACAGTCGAAGGTGATAACGGCAGCTACGGCCCCTACCGCCAGAGGCAGAGAAAGGATATCTACCACGTATTTGCAAAGAAGCTTTTAGAGGAGGGACAGGCATACCCCTGCTTCTGCACAGAGGAGGAGCTTGCGGCTATCCACGAAAAGCAGGAGGCAGAGAAGGCAAACTTCGGCTACTTCGGCAAGTGGGCTGTATGGCGCGACAGAAGTGTAGAGGATATAAAGGCAGCACTCGATGCGGGCAAGCCTTGGGTGCTCCGTTTCCGTTCCACAGGCTCTATTGAAAATAAGATCAAGCATCAGGACCTTATCAAGGGTAGCCTTGAGGTAACTGAGAACGATATCGACCACGTGCTTCTTAAGTCCGACGGTATCCCCACCTACCACTTCGCCCACGCGGTAGACGATCACTTTATGAGAACCACCCACGTTGTCCGTGGTGACGAGTGGCTCTCAACCCTTCCTTTCCATCTCCAGCTCTTCCGTGCTCTCGGATGGCGCGCACCTAAGTATCTCCATATCGGACCTCTTATGAAGATGGACGGCGATTCCAAGAGAAAGCTTTCAAAGCGTAAGGACCCCGAGCTTGCTCTCACATATTACAGAAGCGAGGGCTTCCCCGTAGAGAGTGTGTACGAGTATATTATGACCGTTCTCAACTCAAACTTTGAGGAGTGGAGACGCACAAACCCCGATGCACCCGTTAACGATTTCAAATTCTCCCATAAGAAGATGAACCCCGCAGGAAGCCTCTTTGACTATGCAAAGCTTTGCGACGTGTCAAAGAACGTGGTCTCCAGAATGACAGCCGAGAAGGTATACGACGGCGTTCTCGACTGGGCAGAGGAGTTTGATGCTGACTTTGCAGAGGCTCTCAAGTCAGATAAGGAGGCCGCAGTAAAGGCATTTGCCATCGGCCGCGGCGGTAAGAAGCCCCGTAAGGACCTGACAGTTTGGGCAGATGCGAAGGCGTATATGGGCTTTATCTACGACAGCATCTATGAGATCGTAGATCAGTATCCCGAGACCTTTGCCAAGGAGGATATCAACGCAGTTCTCACAGCCTTCTGCCAGTCCTACGACGAAGCGGCAGAGCAGCAGGCTTGGTTTGATAACCTGAAGGCAATTGCAGACAGCCTGGGCTTCTCGTCCGATATGAAGGCATATAAGGCAGAGCCCGAGAAATATAAGGGCAGCATCGCAGACGTAAGCATGTTCCTCAGAGTTGCCGTAACGGGCAAGATGAACTCTCCCGACCTTTATGAGATCATGAAGATACTCGGCCGCGAAAAGGTCCTTGCGAGAATCAACGCAGTAATCGGAGCCTAAGAAAGAAGGTTAATATTATGGCAAGCAATTTTATTCACGATATTATAGACGATGAAATAGCCCTCGGAAAGCACGAGGTCGGCAAGATCCAGACCCGTTTTCCCCCCGAGCCTAACGGCTATCTCCATATCGGCCACGCAAAGGCCCTCTTCATCGACTTTTCTACCGCTGTAAAGTACGGCGGTAAGTGTAACCTCCGCTTCGACGATACAAACCCCACAAAGGAGGACGTCGAGTTCGTCGACGCTATCAAGGAGGATATTACGTGGCTCGGTTACGAGTGGGATAAGTGCCTCTACGGCTCCTCCTACTTCGATAAGTGCTGTGAGCTGGCCGTTGACCTTATCAAAAAGGGCAAGGCATACGTTTGCGATCTTGATAAGGATCAGATGCGAGAGTACCGCGGCACACTTACAGAGCCCGGTAAGAACAGCCCCTACCGCGACCGCTCAGTAGAAGAGAATCTTGACCTCTTCGAGAGAATGAAGAACGGTGAGTTTGCAGACGGAACTCATACCCTTAGAGCTAAAATCGATATGGCAAGCCCCAACCTCAATATGCGCGACCCCGCCATCTATAGAATCAAGCACGTAAAGCATCATCAGACAGGCAGCAAGTGGTGCATCTATCCTATGTACGACTTCGCTCATCCCATTCAGGATGCTATCGAGGGCATCACCCACTCCCTTTGCTCTCTTGAGTATGAAGCACACAGACCCCTTTATAACTGGGTAGTAGACGAGTGCGGCTTTGAGAAGAAGCCCCGCCAGATCGAGTTTGCCCGCCTTAATCTTACAAATACGGTAATGAGTAAGAGATACCTCCGCGAGCTTGTTGAAACGGGACTTGTTGACGGATGGGACGACCCCAGAATGCCCACCCTCTGCGGCCTTCGTCGACGCGGCTATACTCCCGATTCCATTAAGGAGTTCTTAACCCGTGCAGGCATCGCAAAGACAGACTCCCTTATCGATGTAGCTCTCCTTGAGTACTGCGTTCGTGAGGAGCTTAATGCAAAGGCTCCCAGAAGAATCGCGGTTCTTGATCCTGTAAAGGTAGTTATAGATAACTATCCCGAGGACAGAGTAGAGTATTTCGAGGTAGCAAACCATCCCGGCAACCCAGATATGGGCAAGCGTCAGGTCCCCTTCACCCGCGAGATCTGGATCGACCGAGAGGATTTTGCACTCGTTCCCCCTCCAAAGTTCTTCAGAATGAAGCCTGACGGAGAGGTCAGACTTATGGGCGCTTATATCGTTAAGTGCTCAAGTGTCGTACAGGACGAGGAGGGCAACGTAACAGAGATCCATTGTACCGCAGACCTTGAATCAGGCAACGGCAATCCCGTAGACGGCCGTAAGGTCAAGGGAACTATCCATTGGGTTTCCGCCGATATCTGCGATACAGTAAAGGTAAATCTCTACGAGCCTCTCTTTACTATCAAAAACACAGGCGATATCCCCGAGGATAAGACCTACGCGGATTATCTCAATCCCAACAGCGTAAAGACACTTACGGATTGTAAGGTAGAAAAGGCACTGGCAAAGGGCGATGACACAAGATTCCAGTTCGTAAGAACAGGCTACTTTGTCCGTGATAATAAGAAGCCCGGAACCTATAACAGAATCGTATCACTTAAGGACAGCTTCAAGCCCGAATAATGGAAACTGATCTTCCTAAAAGGAAGCACCCGCGGTTGAAGGAGTATGATTACGGTAGATGTGGTGCATATTTTGTGACAATATGTACTCAGGAAAGAAGATGTATTTTATCTCGTATTGTAGGGCGGG
>JAFXFQ010000119.1 GCA_017520365.1 Clostridia bacterium | reverse complement strand
CCTTTGTGGAATTGACGCAGGTAAGATGGGCAAGGGGAGTAACTCCCCTTGCGATAAGGCTTTCGCATATCTCTGCGGTAAATTCAGCAGTGGTGCCGCCTGCACCGTACGTAACGCTCATATACGAGGGCAAAAGATCGGCGATCTTTCCCGCCGCAGCCATAACGCTTTCAAGCTTATCGTCAGTTTTCGGAGGAAAGACCTCAAAGGAGAGGCTGGGACGTGATGCATTAATAATTTCTGTGATCTTCATATCTTGCTTAACACTTTCCGCTTCTTTCGAAAAGGAGCTTATTATCATATTCTATTATTATACATCCGTTATGTTGATTTTGCAACAAAAACGGCACAAAAAAAGGAGCCCGAGGGCTCCTTTTTCGTTAAATTACTTCATGTACTTCTTGAGAGTATCGGTTGCTGCTGCAACGTCGAGAGAAGAAGTGATAACACACTTAACCTCGCACTTTTCGCAGAGAGCGTTGATCCTATCAAGAACAGGCTCGAAGCTTGCAAGGTCATCCTTACAGATCTTGAGAGCTGAGTCGATAAAGAGATCGGTAACATCGTGATTGCTTGCAAGAATACCTGCAACCATACCGTAAAGAGCTTCAGCACTGTCAACACCGTAATGTTCTGTATCTATAAGTCTGCAACGGTAGCTGAGGTCGAATCTCAGCTTATCGCCCTTTTCGAGGCAGACAACGTTTCCGTCAGAAGTAGCGAGGGCGGCGTTTACGAGCTCGATAAGCTGCTTTGTCTTACCTGTACCCTTAACACCAATAATCAATTCAAGCATAGTAAAATCCTCCTTAGATATAGCTTTGTAGCAATATGCTTTTTTTATATGCTTAATTATACAGCATTTCTGTGACAATTGCAAGGGGATTGCCGATTTTTTTATGAACTTTTTGTAGAAATCGCATTAAAAATTTCTTGCAAAATAACGAAAAGAAAATTCTTGACAAATGGAATAATGTGGGAGTTTGTCGATGATACGGTGGAAATATACCTTGATTGTTACCCTTTTGTGTGCTATAATGACAAAAACGTTTAGTGAGGTATGCTCATGAATTTATTTAAGCTTTTCACATCGGGAAATTTTGAAGAACAGTTTGAAAAAGCACTTGAAAAAGAGCTTTCAAAGCCTAAAAACGAGAACGAAATATATAACGAAATTTGCGACTGCTACAGAATCCTTCTGAGCCGGGTTGAAATAAACGGCTTCGCTTCGTTCCGCTTTTCCGATTATGAAAACCATCGAAAAATCACCGTTGACAATAGGGAATACGACCTTGACGCTACTTTCGGCCATGACGATACGGAAGCAACGGAATTACTGTTTACCGTCGATTGTCTTTTGACCGATTTGGAGAACGATCCCACCGAAGCGGTTTTAAAAAAGATCGAAGGCAAAATGAATCAAAAGATATAAGCTCGAAACGGTATCGTTTTTCGTAGTGGAGGGGTCCTCCCTCCCGCTTATCTGCACGCGAAACAAACGAAATTTGATGCACAACCAAGACATCAAGATAAACATCGTTGTAGGGACCGACGTCCCCGACGGTCCATTCACCAAATGATATTCACAGCAGATCTTTACGTATGTAGTTAGGACCGTCGGGGACGTCGGTCCCTACAATTTTGCAAAGCGTAACCGTTCGTTTGTGCATCGAATCCCTCATCCGATAGCCGTAGGGGCGACCATTGGTCGTCCGTTTGCGAACGTAGATTAATACGGTCAATATAGTTTTGCACGCGGACGACCAATGGTCGCCCCTACGTTTATCAAAGACAGTTAGTAAGCAAACGTAGTTGAAAAGGCAATTGACAAGCTCAAATCGCTGTGTTATTCTATTGTTAAAGGAAACGTTACACGAAAAATCAGTCTTTCGAGTTTAACCGCTCCTGCTACTATATATGTAAGAGACATCGGGAGATATTTATGAAAAAATTGATTAGATTCGGTTGTTTACTTATTGTTGTAGCTTTATTATCAGGCTGTTCATTAATAAATTCCGCAACCAAAGATTGGCAGACCTTCAATTTGGAAAACTGCGGCTCTATAAAACTGCCGGTCGGTTGGAGCATAACAGAAAGCGATAAGTATATTTACGTTTGGGATGATGCTCAAAATTTGGTTATGATGCAAAGCTATTCCGATTGCGGTATTTCAGAAACAGACCCTGAAGGAGATCAGGAAACAAACGATTATTATACCGTTCAGACTCTGAGGTTCTTATCGAGCGAGGTCTTTTCCAACGGCGCTATAATAGGCAAAGTTGAAAGTATAATTGATGAAAAGCAGTGCGAGAAATTATACTTGAAAATTGGATACGATACGGAAATTTTCTTTGTGGTTTACAGCGATGAGATCGATTATGACCAATTGAAAGTAATTGCAAAAACCTTTGAATCCATATAACAGACAACTAATGTGATTTCTTTATAAACTAAAAGTTCGTAAAGGACACAGGGACATATGTTCTGTAACCTATAACTTTTGACAAAATAATTATATATTGTTTTCACAAAAAAAGACCTTTTGAGACGTGTCAAAAGGTCTTTTTATTATACTTAAATCAGTCCTGAGCCATTCTCTCTGCGAGAGACTTCTTGAGCTCGTCAAGTGCGGGATCGGGCTTTCCGAGAAGAGCAAACATGTTCTTCTTATATGCCTCAACACCGGGCTGGTTGAAGGGATTAACTCCGAGAGTATATCCGGAAATTGCGCAGGAAAGCTCGAAGAAGTATACGAGCTGACCGAAGGAATACTCACTTCTGTTGGGAACCTCTACTACGATGTTGGGCACGTCACCGTCAACGTGAGCAAAGAGGGTTGCGTTCATTGCTCTGTGGTTGATACGGTTAAAGCTCATACCGGAGAGGTAGTTCAGGCTGTCAGCGTTCTCGGGATCGTCGGGAACGGTGATGGTGTGCTTGGACTCCTTGATATCCACAACTGTTTCGAACATATTTCTGAGACCGTCCTGGATATACTGACCGAGGGAGTGGAGGTCGGTCGAGAAGATAACGGATGCAGGGAGAAGGCCCTTGCCATCCTTACCCTCGCTCTCACCGAAGAGCTGCTTCCACCACTCACAGAACATTCTGAAGAAGGGCTCGTATACTACCAGCATCTCGGTTACCTTGCCCTTGCGGTACATTGCGTTTCTGTATGCAGCGTACTGGAGGCAGGGGTTATCCTTAACGGATGCTGCCTTATACTCGTTCATTGCGTCCTCAGCGCCCTCAAGGAGAGAGTCTGTGTTGACACCTGCAACTGCAAGAGGAAGAAGACCTACTGCTGTGAGAACAGAGTATCTGCCGCCGATATCGTCGGGAATAACGAAGGTCTCGTAGCCGTTTCTGTCGGAAAGCTCCTTCAGCTTACCTCTCTGCTTATCTGTTGTAACGAAGATACGCTTTGCAGCCTCCTCCTTACCGTACTTGTTCTCAAGGAACTCACGGATAACGCGGAATGCAACTGCGGGCTCTGTTGTTGTTCCGGACTTGGATACAACGTTGATACAAACCTCCTTAGTCTCACATACTGCAAGAATATCTGCAAGGTGAGAGGAGGAAAGGCTGTAGCCTGCGAAATAGATATCGGGGGTGTTCTTGGGAAGGTTGTTGTAGTGGTTGGACTTGATAAAGTCGAGAGCGGCACGTGTGCCGAGATAGGAGCCGCCGATACCGATAACGATAAAGGCCTCGCACATACCCTGGATCTTCTTTGCGGCGATCTTGATGCGGGCATACTCGTCCTTATCGTAGTCAACAGGTCTTGTGTACCAGCCGAGGAAGTCGCTTCCCGCGCCGGTCTTGTGCTTAACTGTTTCAAGAGCAGCCTCGACCTCGGGCACGATGGCTGCGTATTCCTCGTCGGAAACGAACTGCTTTATATATTTATTGTTGATTTTAATAGACATTTCATTTGTCCTCCGTATAATAAATCACCTCTTCAATATACTACACCATTGTTGAAAATTCAATAGAAAAATTGATTTTTTACGACAATTTTCAAAAACATAACACAATTATCTCACTATCCCTTCAAAACAAATGCGCAGAACAGCCTGTAAAGTATGCTCCCGAAGCTCAGAGCGGCAGCCTCCTCATCGGCCACTATATCGACCCTTCCTATCTCACCGCCGTCGGAAACGATACGGGCGAAGCCGATAACGTCCCCTTTTTTGATCGGTGCTATTATTTTCTCCGGATAATCACAAATTATTTCATAATTTTCCGCCTCTCCCTTTGCGCAAAGCCCCCTGAAGCTATTGATCCTCGTTGAGATCTCGCCAACCTCTCCGCCGACGACACGAACCCGCTCACCCACGCCGCCCTCGTAGGAGCATACGGCGTAGCTTGCAAAGCCGTGGTCCAGGAGCTTTTTCGCCGCCTCGTTCCGCTTGTCTCTCGTTTCGCTTCCCATAATGACGGCGATAAGGTGAAGACCGTTACGCTCGGCGCTTGCGCTGATGCAAAAGCCTGCCTTTGCGGTGGAGCCTGTTTTCAGCCCCGTTGTTCCCTTATAGAATCTCACAAGACGGTTTGTGTTTGTCAGGGTGAACTCTCCGTTTCTGATGGAATCCATCCAGGTAGAGCTGAATTTCAGCACATCGGGATGGTACTTTATGAGCTGACGGGACATAATGGCAATATCCTCTGCGCTTGTTTTATGATCTACGGTATCATCATCAAGTCCCGTCACGTTTTCAAAGCAGGTGTTTTTCATACAAAGCTCCGCCGCTCTCTCGTTCATCCTCTTCACAAAGGCCTCCTCGCTGCCGCCGATATGCTCAGCAAGAGCAACGGCACCGTCGTTTGCCGACGCTATCACCACGCTTTTCAGCATATCCTGCACCGACATCTGCTCTCCCTCCCTGAGAAAAACCTGAGAGCCCCCCATTGATGCGGCGTAGGCACTGACCGTTACCGTATCCGTATATGACAGACGGCCTCCGTCTATCTCCTCCATAACGAGGAGAATGGTCATTACCTTGGTAACGGATGCCGGCGGCAAAGGTGCGGCCGCATTTTTCGAGTACAGTACTCTTCCCGTTTCAACGTCCATAAGAACTGCGCTCTCTGCCTCAACGTCAAAGGGCATTATATTATCTGCCGCCGCTGTCCCTGTTGAAAGGCTGAACAAAGCTGCTATGCAAAGCAGAGCCGAAATAAGCTTTTTCATATTTCCCCCTATTGTTTTTTTGAAATTATATGCACGGAACAAAAGCAAGATGACAAAGGGGCAAAATTCTATCATTTTTTCAAGGTGACCGTAATATAATATGCAAAAAAGACGTTAAGGAAGTAAATATGGAAAAGCTGATAATATATGCTGTGGTCTCATATCTGATAGGATCAATGAACCCTGCCGCCGTGTTCGGGCGGATAAAAAACAAGGATCTGAGAAGAGCCGGTACGGGAAATCTTGGTGCAACAAACGCCCATTTAGTATTAGGACGGGCATACGGTGCCGCCGTTATGCTCATCGATATGGGAAAGGGCTTTATCTGCACCAGACTGGGAGCCTCAGTCTCTGCGATCACCCCTGCCTCAGGAATGATCACGGGGACCTTTGCAGTTGTGGGCCATATCTTTCCGTTTTATATGGGATTTCGAGGCGGCAAGGGCCTTGCCGCCTTTGGAGGGATGGTGCTTGCCTTCGACCCTTACATATTTGCCATACTTCTGCCTGTGTGCATAGGCCTGATGCTTTTAACGGACAGAGCGGTAACGATGCCATACGCAGGTGCAGTCCTCTTCCCCATAGCCTGCGCCGCCTTCGGCTACGGCATACGGTGTACCCTTTTTGCAGCGGCGGCGGGAGCCCTTGTGGCCGCAAGGAATTTCGGAAATCTGAAAAAGGCCGCAGAAGGACGGGATACAAGGATCAGAGAATATTTAAAAGGCACAAAACCGCCGAATCGGTTTTGACGGTGAAGGGGGAGGGAAACTGTCGCTTTTTTGAAAAAAAGCTCCAACTTCCTAAAACATAGTCGTCCCGCGGGCATATAATAATTGCAATGTGCTAAATTCCCGGCCCGCTCCGTCTTTGCATAGGCAAAGACCTGAGTATTATCTAAAGCAATACCACCTCGACGCTACGCTTATACTCGGCTCGGCATACTCCTTGTTTTAGTGACTTCGTTGAAAAAACGATACTCAATCGTTTTTTCTTCCTCACCAAAAAACTTTGAAAAGGGATAGGAAAAGTTGAGTTTGAAAGAATGGGAGCGG
>JAFXFQ010000118.1 GCA_017520365.1 Clostridia bacterium | reverse complement strand
TGGCACAGCTTTTCAATGTGATTCGCGGAGATATGTCCATCGTAGGCCCCCGCCCCGCAGTAGAAAGCGAGATTGACTTTTTCGGAGAATACCGCGACATTCTTCTTTCCGTAAAGCCGGGTATCACCGGTTATTGGCAGGTCAACGGCAGAAGCAACTGTACATACGAAAGCGGTGAAAGGCAGCGATTGGAGCTCTACTATGTAACCAACCGTTCTGTTGCCCTCGATATTAAGATCTTATTTAAAACAGTTTTTGTAATTTTGAAAGGAACCGGTGCAAAATGAAAGCATTTCTGCTTGCCGCGGGCTTCGGCACACGCCTGAAGCCTATCACAGATACCGTACCAAAATGTCTCGTTCCCGTTAAGGGCAAGCCCATGCTCGGCTGGTGGCTCGATCTGTTTCTTACCCACGGAGTCACAGAGGTCCTTGTTAATACTCATTATCTCTACGAGCCCGTCCGTGAATTTATAAAAGAGTATAACAGCAAAAACACGGGTCTAACCGTATACGAGGCATACGAGCCCACCCTTCTCGGAAGCGGCGGCACCATTTGCAACAATAAGGATTTTGTTAAGGATGAGGACGATTTTCTTATTTGCTATGCAGATAATCTCACCGACACAGATCTTTCTGCTTTTGTCGACTTCCACAGGCAGCACAGATCCCCTTTGACTATGGCACTTTTTCATACCAACCTTCCAAAGCAATGCGGTATCGCCGCATTGGACAAAAACGGCCTTATCTGTGAGTTTGTAGAAAAACCCGAAAATCCTAAAAGCAATCTGGCCAACGCAGGTATGTATGTAGTATCCTCAGAAATATTTGACTATCTTGACTCGTGTGAAATTCCCCTTGATTTTGGGAAAGATGTTCTTCCAAAGCTTGTTAACAAAATGTACGGTTGGTACAATGATGCCTATTTAATAGATGTCGGTACCATGGAAAACTACGAAAAAGCAAACAAGGAGTGGCAATATGATAATTACAAAAACTCCCTTGAGGATTAGCTTCACCGGCGGCGGAACAGATCTACCCGACTACTATCTAAAAAATGGCGGTGCGGTTGTCAGTGCCGGTATAAACAAATACATTTACATCACCATCAACAAAAAATTCGACAATAGAATCAGAGTAAGCTACTCAAAAACGGAAATAGTAGATGAGGTAGAGGAGCTTAATCATGAGATAGTCCGCGAATGCCTGAAGCTTGTCGGAATAAAGGGAGGAATTGAGATAACGTCAATTTCCGATATTCCCTCAGGTACGGGTCTGGGTTCATCAAGCACCTTTACCGTAGGGCTACTCAATGCGCTGTACACATATGTTGGCCATCGCCCGTCTGCAAAAGAACTGGCCGAACAAGCATGCAACGTTGAGATAAGCCTTCTTCGCCATCCCATAGGCAAGCAGGATCAGTATGCAGCGGCGTTTGGCGGCACCAATTTCTTTGAGTTCA
This sequence comes from Clostridia bacterium, assembly GCA_017520365.1. Classification (GTDB taxonomy): domain Bacteria; phylum Bacillota; class Clostridia; order Oscillospirales; family CAG-272; genus Avispirillum. The sequence continues at coordinate 5,027 of JAFXFQ010000118.1, read as the reverse complement.
ACAAGGACGAAACTGTTTCAAGGAAAAAAGTATATCTCAGCGACACCGATGCCCGGAAAATGAGACAAAAGCTGGTACTTTTCTATACAGGCATGAGAAGAAGCGCCGACGGAGTTCTTACAGAGCAAAAGAAAAATACGGAAAGTAAGCTTGAGGTCCTTGACTATATGAAGAATCAGGCTTACGATATGTACCGCTCTCTGACCACGGAAGGCTTTACAAAATCGTTCGGTGATGCACTTCATCAGGGATGGATGAAAAAGCAGTCTCTCGCATCCGGCATCAGCAATCCCGAAATAAACGAGCTTTATGAAAAGGCTCTTAATAACGGCGCTGTCGGAGGAAAACTCCTCGGTGCAGGCGGTGGCGGATTTCTCCTCTTCTACTGTGACGAGCAGTATCAGGAGGACCTGGAAAAGGCAATAGGTCTTCGAAGGACCGAATTTCATGTTTCCCAAAGCGGAAGCCGGGTGATCTTCGTTGAATAAAGTAGCTTTTCTTGACAGAGATGGGATCATCAACAAAAAAGCTCCCGAGCATCAATATATTACCCGTCCCGAGGACTTTATTTTCCTTGATAATGTGCCAAGGGCCATAAAGCTTCTCAACGACAACGGATACCTTGTGATCATAATAACAAATCAACGCGGCATCGCCAGAGGTTTAATGACGATGGACGACCTCACAGCCGTTCACCACAGCATGTGCGAAAGGCTGAAGAAGAGCGGAGCTCACATTGACAATATCTACGTTTGTCCCCACAACAACGGAGAATGCAATTGCAGAAAGCCTGATATAGGACTTTTTCTGAAGGCAGAATCTGATTATACAATTGATAAAAGCCAGTCGTTTATGATCGGAGACAGCGAAAGCGATATAGTCGCAGGTCAGCGCTACGGAATAAGATCCATTCTCACGACTGATCTATATTCTACCGTTTTGTCTCTGCTTGACAAGTCCAATCGATAAAAGTGAAAGGAACAAAACTTATGAAGGTTCTTATAACCGGCGGTGCCGGATATATCGGAAGCCACACCAACCGACTTCTGAATGAAAACAACATCGAGACCGTGGTCATCGATGATCTCAGCGACGGACACCCCGAATCCGTAATATGCGGAAAATTCGTCAAGGGAGACTTTGGCGACCGAGAAACGGTTGATAAGCTCATGAAAGAGGAGCATTTCGATGCAGTCATCCATTTCGCCGCTTTCGCATCCGTTCCCGATTCTGTAACAAGACCGTCAAGATATTACAAAAACAACGTTACCAATATGCAGACCCTCCTTGACCTCTGCGTTGAGAACGGTATCAAATATTTTGTTTTCTCATCATCCGCCGCTACTTTTGGTGCGCCTCAGTACACCCCTATGGACGAGGGACACCCTCAGGAGCCTATCAATCCATACGGAATGACAAAGCTCATCGGAGAAAAGCTGCTTAGCGACTACGAAAGAGCCTACGGTATCAAGTATTGTGCTTTCCGTTATTTCTGCGCTGCAGGTGACTCAAAGGACAGCCTTATTGGAGAAGCCCACAATCCCGAAACACATCTTATCCCCGTTATGATCAAAGCTGCCATAAGCCAAAAGCCATTCAAAGTATTCGGAACTGATTATGACACACGTGACGGAAGCTGTATCCGTGATTTTATTCACGTGCTCGACCTCGCCGAGGCTCATCTTCTCGGTCTTAAATACATCATGGAAAACAACGTTTCCAATGCCTTTAACCTCGGCAGCAACACGGGCTTTACAGTGCTTGAAATGATCAAAGCACTGGAAAAGGTTACAGGGAAACAGGTCCCTTATATCCTGGCAGAACGCCGCGAAGGTGACCCTGCCTCTCTTGTTGCTTCAAACAACAAAGCAAAAGATATACTAAAGTGGGATCCCGTTCACAGCGGTATTGAGGAAATACTCCTTGATGCCTGGAACTGGGAAAACAACAGAAAATACTGATAGGTTGATATTATGAGAGATTTCAAAAATGATATGAACAGATATCTTCAAACGGAGATACGTGTTCTTCAGAGTCTTGACCTCACAGAGCTGAACCGGGCCGTCAACGCCATACTGGATACAAGAAACCGCGGCGGTATCATCTACACTATGGGTAACGGTGGAAGCAGTGCCACCGCAAGTCATATGGTTTGCGACTTCTCAAAGGGGATCTATGAAAACATCGGCGGTAACAAGTTTTGCTTTCAGTGTCTCAATGACAATGTCCCCACGGTCATGGCAATAGCAAACGATCTTAGCTTTGACGATATATTCAGCTTTCAGCTTAAGGGACAGCTTACCGACAAGGACCTTGTCTTAGCCATCTCCGGAAGTGGTAATTCCAAGAATATAATTAAAGCCGTGGAGTATGCCAAATCTGTCGGGGCCCCCGTCGTGGGCATAACCGGTTATTCGGGCGGAAAACTCAAGGAACTCTGCGATTATTCCATGCACGCTGATATAGACGATATGCAAATTGCTGAGGATGTTCATATGATCTTTGACCATATGATGATGCGTATCCTCTCCGAAATGAAATAAAAAAGAGACTGTTGCACTTGAACTTGTGCAACAGTCTCTTTTTAGTTTTCTCTCAGCATCCACCAAAGGGCGTGCTTTATATATTCGTCCCAGAATTCCCAGGAATGACAGCCGGGGGCTTCCCGATAGGTATAATCGTATCCGCCGTCGGCAAGCTTTTTGGAGAGAGGCTTTACGTTTTCGTAAAGAAAATCCTCAGTGCCGATGGCAATAAATATATCGGGGCGGTTTGCATCATCTTTCTTTGCCTCTGCAAGCCACAGGAGGTCATCCTCCTCGGGAATTGCCATATCCTCTCCGAATATGGGCACAAGAATGTCGGCAAATCCAATATTTTTTATATCTCCGCAGGGAGACAGAGCCGCCGCCTTACAGAAGCGGTCGCACTCGCGGAGCGCTATCTTCAAGGCACCGTAGCCGCCCATTGAAAGACCTGCAACGTAATTATCCTCTCTCTTATCGGACACGTTGAAAAATTCACGGATAACGGCGGGGATCTCCCTTGCGATATGGTCGTAATAATTCATACCGTAGCGCATATTTGTATAAAAGCTCTTATCTGCGCGGGGCATTACAACGCAGATCCCGTAATAGGAGGCATATCTTTCAATAGAGGTCCTCCTCATCCATATGGTATGGTCATCGCTGAGGCCATGGAGCAGATAAAGGCACTTATATGGGCCGGGGCGTGTATTTGATTCGACGCCGATCTCACCCGTATTTGCACCCTGGGGGATGATCACCGACACCTCTGTCTGCATTCCGAGAACGTTACTGTAAAATTTAAGATCGACAAAAGCCATGACAGACCTCACTTCGTTTTTTTTAATTATACCAAAGGAGGCCCTGTCTGTCAATTACAATTCCCCGTCCAATATTTCCCGAAGGGATCTTACAAAGTGGTCTGCCTGCCACGGCCTTGTCAGAGGCCCTGCACTGACTCTCACCGCTCCGTCCTCCGGAGTTCCAAGGGTCTTATGAGCAAGGGGGGCGCAATGAAGTCCCGGTCTCGTGCATATCCCCTTCCTGTCAAGCAGCTCTGAAACCTTCTGGGACGGTACTCCCCTGACGTTGAAGAGCCATATTCCACCTCCAGCGTCGCCATAGGAGCATATCCTTTTGTCATCGGCAAAATCTTCTGATATTTTTCGTATTATCCCCGCTTCAAAGGCAGCTATGGATGCTTCGCCTCTTCTCATAACGTACCTTATACCCTCGCAAAGGCCTGCGGCCGTCGGTGTAGGCAGGGTGCCTGCCTCAAGTCTGTCGGGAAGATAGGGCGGCATATCCGCATCACGGGAGAGAGCGCCGCTTCCTCCCGTTATCACAGCTCTCGGCAGAATATCCCCGGCAAAAATAGCCGCACCGATGCCTTGGGGACCTAAAAGTCCCTTATGGGACGGGACACACAGCACGTCGATACAGCTCTTTTTCATATCCGTTTTACATAGTCCGCCGCTTTGGGCGGCATCGACAATAAAAAGAACACCGTGTTCCCTTGTCACCCGACCGATATCCCCAACGGGAAGAAGCCTGCCTGTTATATTTGAAGCATGAGAGCAGATGACCGCTCTCGTGTTTTTTCTTATCAGGGATCTTATGCTTTCGCAAGCATCGCCTCTTGTGGAAAAGACAGAATATTCTATTCCCTTATACCTTTTTAGCCACTCCACGGGACGGAGGACGCTGTTGTGCTCCATATCTGAGATGATAACGTGATCCCCCTCGTTTATAAGGCCCAGTATGGCAAGGTTGAGGGCATAGGTGGTATTCATGGTGAAGGCCACGCCCTCGGGATCATCTGATGAGAACAGCTCACAGAGGAGTGAGCGTGCCTCAAAAAGCTTTTCCGATGCAAGAAGAGCCAGGCGGTGGCTGCCCCTGCCGGGATTCCCTCCCCTCTCCTCCATACACCTCTCCATGGCGCGGATCACGGAAGGGGGCTTCGGGTAGCTGGTTGCGGCATTATCAAGATAATTGATCATTCTATCGTCCTATTACCATCCCGTAACCGACGCCGTGCTCGGCAAGCACCTTTTCGGCAGTCTCTGCATCGTCGCAAAAGAAGCTGAGGCCGTAGGCACAGCCATTTTGTGTCAGAGATGCATCAAGGCTCACCACCGTTGCATTTATTCCGCGGCGAAAAAGCGCCCTTTTGCCCTTCAGCGCCGCTGTTTGCGTTTTCATTGTTGCTATACACATTAAAAATAACGTTTCCTTTCTTTATCATTATCTGCCCTGCTGTGCCTACCCCTATCAGCATATTCAACGATGGGGAGAAATGCCAACGGACTTGTAATATTATGATTCCGTCAGAAAGGAGGTATTATTTGACAAAGAAAAAAGCAACACAAAAAACAAGGCGTGAGAAAAAGAAGCTTTCTCACACGGTAATGACCCTTGCCTCTATGATCGATACCATCGCCACAGGAATGAAGGGAGAGGTGGAGCGGGGAGAGGAATTCGATCTGAAGCAGCTCAAGG
>JAFXFQ010000117.1 GCA_017520365.1 Clostridia bacterium | reverse complement strand
TCGCAACTAAAAAGTCGCATTTAATAGTGAAATCCGCCGAGTTTTCGGCGGATTTCTAACTTTTTTGATCTTTAATTACTTGTTTTTTGACTTGCCTTTTGTCGCGGCTTTTGTTCTGCGCCTTTTTCGACAGTCTGAAAGGAAGAACCGATTTCCGGTTCTTCCTTTTTATACGCATGCACTGAGTCTTGCAAGCAGGTTTGAATCAAGACCGTTTACACTTCCGTCACCGTTGACGTCGGCGGCCTTCTCATCAGCGTCTGTTAATTGAAGAGCTCCCGCAACTACTCTTTTCAGAATATTGATATCCATGGCGGTAAGCTTTCCGTCACCGTCAAGGTCACCGGGGATCACCTCAGGTGCAATCACCCTTTCCTCAAAGGAAAGACCGTTTTCAAGGGCATAGACTTCCGCCACACTTCCCTTCACGCCAACAATAGTGGGGCTGCTGTCACGAAACGCAGGGCTGCCTATGGTCTCAATGCTTTTGGGGAACACTACCCTTTCAAGAGATGTACACCCGTTAAAGGCGTTTTGTCCCACTAACAAAACTCCCTCAGGTATCTCCACCTCCCCAAGAGACGAGCAATTACCAAATGCCCCTGCCTCGATCGACGTATAGCCCTCGGGAATTGCCACAGTCGCAAGCTTTTTGCATCCCGAAAAGGTTGATATGGGTACTTTTTTCAAAGCCTTAGGCAGGCTCACCTCTCTCAGATTGGTGCAACCGGAAAACGTGCAGCATCCCATGCTTTCTATGCTGTCTGGCAGATATACCTCTTCAAGAGCAACACAGGAGTTGAAAACGAATTCACCAAGGGTGAGCACTCCATCGGGTATCTCCACCTCACAGAGCTTTGTGCAATAGTCAAAGGCTCTCGTACCTATGCTTTTAACTCCTTTGGGGATCACTACTCTTGTGATAACAGTATTGAAACGAAATGCGCCCTCCCCTATTGCCGTCACGTTATATCCATCAAGAGTGGCCGGTATCTCCACAAGGGCAGCATTGCCTGTATACTTTGTAACGGTGGCACCGTTTTCGCTGACAGAATACTGAAAATCCCCCTCTGCGGCAAGCACAGGAACCGACCCAAAGGATAATAAAAGTACCGATAAAGTTACGATAACAGCGGTTACAGTCAAAAGCTTTTTCATAAGATCTTCCTTTCGTTTTTTTGATTATACCACACATTGGCCGCTACGGCAAGTATTATTACATTCTGTAAACTTTATCCAGAAGCTCTGCATAATCAAGGAATCGGTCAAAGGCTTCCTCGTCTTCAAGTCGATAGCTTTCAAGAAGCATTTCGCCCTCATCCATATAATGCTTCAAAAGCTCTGAATACTTTTCAAACTCCGAGCTGTCAAGCTTTGTCAGAAGCTCTATACTGTCCTCAACAGCGTCCCTGTCGCTGTCATAGCGGTCATAGGCTGCGCTGTAAAGCTCGGGAATATACTCTATGCTCTTTGAAAGCTCGTCTGCATAGGCTGACTGCGCCGCCACCTGACCGTAGGAATTGGAATATCCTCCCGTTTTTGAAAAAGCTTTTCCGAGAGTATCCTCCATGGCGAGTCTGGCATTTCTTCGCACCTCGTCTCTTATGAGCTTATAAGCTATGTCCGTTTCAGGATCATAGGAGAAATCCATTCCCGTAAGTGACGACATAAGACTTCTTATATCGTCTGTGTACGGGGAGCTGTACCCTTCGGGCCGTCTTCCCTCCCATTCCCTGTACTTTTCCAGAGCCTGTGCGGGAGTTCTGGTGGTGCTCGGCTTGTTTTCCAAAGACTCCTGTGCAGGGGTCTTTTTTATTGCGTTATCCGAAAGCTGATTGCCAAGGGCATTGCCGATACTCGGAAAGCCATTCCCGTTTTGGGAATTATTATCCACTCCTCCCTCTGACTTGTCGGATGAGCCTGAGCTGTTATCGTTAAAGAATCCACTGATAACATCTTCACGAGAAGCTCCCGTCAGGGGAAGTCGGTTTGATTCTGTTATATAGCCTGCGTCTCCCTCCTCGGAGGGGATATTCAAGGTTGCGCCTGCATAAATAACGTTTTTGTTTTGAATACCGTTGGCGCTTGCGATAGCATCCACCGTAGTATTATACATTTTGGCAATACTTGAAAGTGTATCGCCTGACCGGATCTTATAGGTCGTCATTTTTTTCCTCCTTATTTCCGAATAGGCTCTCACGAGCCCCCTTTGAGAAATTCTCCGCACCGAGATTGGAAAGCACACAGTTCAGCTCCTCAGATAGAAGAAAGAGCCACGATACCAGTCTTTCGTGCCTTTCATTAAGGCTTGAGCCCTCGGTGGGAGGTCTTGTAATATTAAATTTCACAGTTTCACCTTCTTTTACTTGCCGTACGCACTGCAGGCCTCAAGCTCCTTTGTCATATAGCAAAGCGTACAGTTGCCGACGCCGCTTAGCCTCAATCGAAAATGATCGCATCTTCTGGGGCGTAGCCGTATAAGACGTGCCTTACCGTCGCCCGCAACTCTCGCACTGCGGTGCCATATTCCGTTGCTGTCATACTCCGTTTCCACAGTAACGCAAGCACCCTCCTCTGCCCGAAGCCTCAGGGTGAGTGCGGCAACGTATTTTCTGTCGGGCAGCTCATAGCCCAGCCGCACACTTTCGCACATCCACTCAACGCTTTCCTCACTTATAAGCCCCTGCTGCTCTGACAGAGAAAGTATCCTGCTTTCACCTCTGTCATTTGCAAGGCAATAAAGCCGGTCACCGCATCTTGCAAAGCTGACTATGGGAAGAGTATCCTCCTTATGCCAAAGCCTTAACGCTTTATCATATACAAAAAGCACTCTATCTCCCTCTCGGTTTTCCATAGAAACGTAATACTTTCCGTCTGCAGAGCCTGCCACCGCATTTTTATACAGCTCTCCGCCGAGAGGTGCATCGATATTAACGGGCATACCTCCGTCATATCTGACGATTCCCGAATACGTTTTATAATAGAGATCGTCATCTACAAACACGGCACTTTTACTGCTGCCTGCCTCAATTCCCCTCTGCCTTGTCTCTTTCAGCGTAAACTCCGAGGGATAAGAGCCATACACCTTGATTATTGCATCCTCCTTGAAAAATACGGGATATCCGTCAAGGCACACAGCACCGGTGAACGCTCCGCCAACACCTACTGAGGCGCTCCAGGAATCGGTTGATGCACCGCAGAATTTATACCAGTTTGAAGGGTCACCAAGGGCGCTTGCATATATCTCGTTTACGCAGTTGCCATAGGCATCCCTTCCGTATCTGCACCCCCAAAGGCGATTGCCTGCGCTTACCACGTAGTCCATTTGAGGAACGTCACGGGATATGTATACCGTGTCCTCGCTCTGTACGAGAGTCTCTGATGCCTCAACCACCAGGGAGGTGTAGTCGGATGAAAAGCCGACTATGCTGTAGCTTCTGTTAAGAGGGAGCGACTTTAATCCCGATATCTTCACCGTATCCCCCACCTTAAATCCTCTTGAAAAGCTGAGGTGTGAGATAAAATCCCCCTTTTCTCCGTTTATGATTTTATAACAGCTTCTTCTGAACCTTCTGTAGGGGGAGGTGTCGGTGCTGTCTTCTCCGTCTGATCCGCAGGGCTCCAGCGCCAGCTCATAATAGGCATCTGAGTGTATACCCAGCGCATAGCTTACGGAATGCTGAAGCACACCAACGGAGGAATCCATTACGTTGTAATACACGTTGTCGGGAAAAAAGTATATGCACGTTCCGGAAACACAAGTGCATTTTTCCTTTTTGGAAAGAGTGGACGTTGTATTGAAGAGATCATGGGCACAAACTGTACCGTTATCCTCAAAATAAGCCTTGATCCTGTTCTCACAGTCGGCAATAAGAGCATTTTTTACGATCTTACCATCATAGCCTATATCGAGGGAAAAGATATCGAACACCCTTTCTCCCGAAAGCTGTATCTCTCCTCTCTTTTTTCTCGTCTGCAGGTAGGGATAGGAATCCCCTGTCATATTGTTCATATCGAAAAAGTTACCCTCATGGGTATCGCCTCGTCTGTCATATCCCCCAAAGGCATTTACAGACGTTCTTGTCCTTTTCGATCTTTTTTGAATGGGTAGTCTCATATCCACCTCACAGCCTTATCCTCTCACCGAGGGGCATATACGTTCTGTTATACCAATCGGCAAAGGTCTTGTAGCTTTCAGCAAATACTGCGGCAGAGTTTTCATACTGCACAGTATCACGGAGAGAAAGATCGCTTTTCATAACCAGATAGTTCACGTAAAGACGGGAATAAGGATCAGGCACAAAGAGTAACCTGTCCCCCTCACTGTCGGGAGTGATAGCCATATAGGGGCAGCCGTCACCCTCATGAGTATCTGCTATCTCGTGGATAACCGATGCCTCTATCTCGCAAAGCC
>JAFXFQ010000013.1 GCA_017520365.1 Clostridia bacterium | reverse complement strand
GGCATGGGACGCAGCTTTGCAAAGCATCTTGATGCTTCAAGAGATTTTGACCAGATCTGGCTCATCGCACGCCGCCTTGACAAATTGGAGGAGCTTGCCGGGGAGCTTAAGGCAGAGGCAAAATGTATCTCTCTCGACCTTCTTGACCCCACATCCTATGATGAATATAAAAAGCTGCTTGAAGAGGAAAAGCCTCAGATCGACGTTCTTGTTTGCGGAGCGGGCTTCGGCAGATTCGGCACATTCACAGAGATGCCCCGTGACACCCAGCTTCAGATGGTAGACCTTAATGTTAAGGCTCTTGTTGCCATCACATATGATTCTATCCCCTATATGACAAAGGGCTCGCAGATCTATGAGATCGACTCCCTCTCTTCCTTCCAGCCGGTACCCTATATCAATGTTTACGGAGCAACAAAGGCTTTTGTTCTCAGCTTCTCAAGGGCGCTGAATGTGGAGCTTGTTACTAAAGGGATCAAGGTTATGGCAGTCTCTCCCGGATGGGTAAAGACGGAATTTTTCGACCATGCGGTCATCGACGATACTATCGTTTATTATAATAGATATTATGAAGCGGACGAGGTTGTTGTTCGTGCTCTTCGGGATATGAAAAAGGGCAAGGATCTTTCGATCTGCGGCTTCCCCGTGAGAGCGCAGGTGTTCTTCACAAAGCTCCTGCCCCACAGACTTATAATGAAGATCTGGTGCAAGCAGCAAAAGAAGCCCTTCTGATTTGAAACGAGCCGTTTTTCTTCGCAAAAACGACGGATATTGGCTTCATTTGGACGAGATTTTTGATATATTTTACAAAAATGATAAAATTTTGCCAAAGCTCTTGTATATTTTCGAATTTTGAGTTACAATATATATGTGGAAAAATGCTTTCCACAGAGTAAGTCAAAAAATTTTTTATATAAAACGGAGGATTCCAAAAATGTCAGTTAAAGTTGCTATTAATGGTTTCGGTCGTATCGGACGTCTCGCTTTCAGACAGATGTTCGGTGCAGAGGGTTATGAGATCGTAGCTATCAACGACCTCACAAAGCCTTCCATGCTCGCTCATCTTCTTAAGTATGACACAGCACAGGGTCGTTACGACGGTCACACAGTTGCTTCCGATGACGAGGCTAACACAATCACAGTTGACGGCAAGGTTCTTAAGATCTATGCCGAGAAGGACGCTGCTAACTGCCCTTGGGGCGAGCTCGGCGTTGACGTTGTTCTCGAGTGCACAGGCTTCTACTGCTCAACAGAGAAGTCCATGGCTCACATCAATGCAGGCGCAAAGAAGGTTGTTATTTCTGCTCCCGCAGGTAAGGACCTCAAGACTATCGTTTACAGCGTAAACGAGAAGACACTCACAGCAGATGATAAGATCATCTCCGCTGCATCCTGCACAACAAACTGCCTCGCTCCCATGGCAAAGGCTCTCAATGACTATGCTCCTATCCAGAGCGGTATCATGACAACTGTTCATGCTTACACAGGCGACCAGATGATCCTTGACGGCCCTCACAGAAAGGGCGACCTCAGAAGAGCAAGAGCAGGCGCACAGAACATCGTTCCTAACTCCACAGGCGCAGCTAAGGCTATCGGTCTTGTTATTCCCGAGCTTAACGGTAAGCTCATCGGTAGCGCTCAGAGAGTTCCTACCTGCACAGGTTCTACAACAATTCTCGTAGCTGTTGTTAAGGGTAAGGACATCACAGCTGAGGGTATCAACGCTGCTATGAAGGCTGCTTCTTCCGCTTCCTTCGGCTATAACGAGGATCAGATCGTTTCTTCCGACGTTATCGGAATCACATATGGTTCTCTCTTCGATGCAACTCAGACAATGGTTGCAAAGATCGATGACGACACATATCAGGTTCAGGTTGTTTCTTGGTACGATAACGAGAACTCCTACACAAGCCAGATGGTTCGTACAATCAAGTACTTCGCAGAACTCAACTAATCACTCACAAAAAAGTCCTCCGAGAGGGGGACTTTTTTTATTGACTTTTTTAGGATCATAGTGATATAATTATATAGTAAAATACGCAAAAAGGATGTGCATAAACGTATGAAAAGAATCTGTGCTGTTTTAATGGCTACGGTTTTCGTTCTCTGCTCTGCTCTGTCTGTTTATGCAGAGTTTGAGATCTGGCTTGAACAGAGCTTTCTGTATGATGAAACATTTACCCTCGGTGATGTCAACGGGGACGGAGCAATCAATGCAGTTGACTCTATGTTCATCAAAACAAAGCTTGCCGGTATTTCAAATCAAGAGCTTGTTCTTGATGCTGCCGATTTCGATGCAGACGGCCGTCTTTCTGCTATCGACTCATACAACCTCAAGCTTTGCATTGCAGGTGTGAAAGCAACTGACGAATTTGAAAACGGAAAGCCAATTTACCGATTCACCATTGCAGGAAATGACGTTTCAGAATACGCTTTCGTTCTTCCCGAGGGAACCACCGACGAGGACAATGCTTACCTTGCATACCGTCTGCTATTCAAGTATTTCCGATACCTTACAGGAAACGAGCTTCCCCTCTACTACGGCTCTGCTCCCACTGAAAATACCATCACATTTAACGTTCTCGACGTTGAAAGCGACGAGTACGGCCGCGAGCTTGGCTACGACGGACTCAAGTACGAGGTAGTCGACGGAGACCTGAACATTTACGGTACCTGGCGCGGCTCCATGTATGCTGCCTATGAAATAATCGAGCAGTATCTCGGTGTTCGCTTCTACTCCGATTACGAGACCTTCGTTTACAAGTCAAGACTTACCGATATTCCCGAGGGAACAAGCGTTGAGATCATCCCTCAGCTGACATATCGATTTGCAAAGCAGACCTACAGCACAAACGGTGCTCTTACTCACTACTTTGCTCACAAGCACAACGGTGCTCATTTCTACGCCTTCAACGAAAAGCGCTACGGCACCCTCACAGGTGATATCTATGGTAACGCTCACTCATTTATGTATTACTGGCAGATGAGCACAGGTACAATGCCTCCTGAGGGCTCCCTTAACCCTGACGGAACTCCCATGACCCTTTACCAGCGCTATCAGGCAAAGATGGATTCGGGCGAGCCCAAAGACCAGTTTTCATGGCAGCCCTGCGCTACAGCACAGAGGGACTATGACTATATGTTCAACGGAATGCTGGACTGCGGCAGAATGGCTATGAGCATGGGCCTTTGGGACACATATTTTGAAGAAGGAATCTCGATGTTCTCCTTCTCTATCTGCGACAACAGCAAATTCTGCTCCTGCCGCAAGTGCTCTCAGATCCAGAAAAAGGAGGGCTATTCCGGTCTTTACGTTCAGATGTACAACAAAGCCTGCGTTGACATTCAGAGCTACTATCCCGGCGCACGTATCTACGGTATTATTTACGCCAAGGACACACCTGCAACCGTTCTTCCCGAGCCCAATCTTGTAATTCAGTACTGCGGCGTTACCTGCCACAACCACATTCTCAATCAGGAGCAGTGCTTTGAGGGCGGCGGACAGCTGAACGATTATACAAACGACATCGACGTTGTTTCACTTAAGTACTGGGGTGATGCCTGCCGCAAGACAGGTGCGGAGCTTTGGTACTGGGTATACCCCGTAAACTATCATTACCTCCTCGTTGACACTCCCAACATTCCCAACCTTTATTTCAACACAAAGTTCCTCATTGACGAATGCGGCGTTACAGGTATTGCCCACGAGGGTAACTACGAAGGCAACGGCTACAGCTTTGAGCACCTCAAGGCATATATGATGTCCCGACTTATGTGGGATACCGATATGACCTACGACGAGTGGAACGAGATAATGAAGGAATATCTCTACATATACTACGGTCCCGGATACAAATATATATTTGAATATATTGGTATGCAGACCGAGGCGGGAGATCAGTGCGGAACCTGCTTCGTCAACAACTTCGACCGCCCCGGTGATATGTTCTCCTACGACTATCTGGGCGAGAATTATGACACGATGAGAGCTCTTCTCGAAAAGGCATATGAGCTTGCAGATACTCCCGAAAGAATTATGAGAATGGAGCATCTTCTCGTTTGCTGTGACTTTATGGCTCTCTCTGCCCTTCATACCGACTGGTATGTGAACGGTAACAACGTTGAGCTTTACACAGAGCGTTACACATGGATGTACAACAAAATGGTTGAGTACGATATGACCGTGTTCTCAAGCGAGATGTACACCGTTCCCACAACCTGTGACGTTACTGTCAACCCTATGACACAGATCTACGGCACAGGCTCAAGACGCCCTAACATCTATCCGTAATCAACACCGTCATATAAAAGAAAGTCCCTGATTTCAGGGACTTTCAAGCTTTTCGCCCTTTCAAGCCCTGTCGTACACAAAAAGCAGCCACTGACGTGGCTGCTTTTTTTCAGAATTATTAATTTTTTTATTATTTTCTCTTGACATTTTGTTAGTTTTGGAGTATCATATCAACATCAATCCACTTTAGCAAAGTAAAGTGATAAATCAGCCCGAAAGGAACTAATAAAATGAAATTCACAAAGATCATCGCACTCATCCTCGCTATCATGATGGTAGCACTCCCTCTTGCCTCCTGCGCTAAGAAGTTTAACGGCACAGACCTTGAATACATCACCGACAAGGGCAAGCTTGTTATCGGTATGACAGACTACAAGCCTATGAACTACAAGGACGACAAGGGCAACTGGATCGGCTTTGACACAGAGTTTGCTCAGCTCGTTGGAGAAAAGCTCGGTGTTGAGGTTGAATTCGTTGAGATCGACTGGGACAGCAAGTGGGAATTCCTTGAGGCCAAGGACATTGACTGCGTTTGGAACGGTATGACCCTCACAGACGAGGCAAAGAATAACGCAAGCTGTACCGATACTTACGTTATCAACGCTCAGGTTCTCGTTACAAAGGCTGAAAACGCTGAGAAGTACGCTGACAAGGAAAGCCTCAAGGACGTTGAAATCGCGGTTGAGGTCGGCAGCGCAGGCAAGGGTGTTTGCGCAGAGGCAGAACTGAAGTTCAAGGAATGGCCCACACAGGCAGACGCGCTTATGGCTGTTGAATCCGGCAAGGCTGAGGCTTGCGTTATCGACATCACAATGGCAAACGCAATGACCGGTGAGGGCAAGGCTTACGACACACTTACAACCACCTTCTCCCTCTCCGAGGAGGAATATGCCATCGCTTGCAGAAAGGACTCCGATCTGACCGCAAAGATCAATGAGCTTATGGCTGAGTTTATTGAGGACGGCACACTCGGAAAGCTTGCTGAAAAGTACGAGGTTTCTCTCGTTGCCGACAAGAAATAATTTCGGCTCTTATTACTTACAAGCAGAGGGAATTCCCCGAATCGGGGAATTCCCGGTTTGTTTTTATTAACACAAGGACTACTGTTATGTTTATTGAAGTTACACTCGCTCTGTTCGGCGGTTTTCTTACCACCCTGCAGATATTTTTTCTGACTCTTCTCTTCTCTATCCCCCTGGGTCTTGTGATCTGCTTTGGGTCGATGAGCCGATTCAAGCCCTTGCAGTGGCTTGTTAAGGTATTCGTCTGGATCATCAGAGGTACTCCTCTTATGCTCCAGCTTATCGTGGTATATTTCGGCCCCGGACTTCTTTGCGCTTCAATGGAGCGCGCGGGTCAGGCAGGCAACGTAATTTACTATATTGCTGATTATCTGAACTCCTTCTCTCCCTTTGTTGCAACGATAATCGCTTTCTCAATCAACTACGCCTGTTATTTCTCCGAGATCTACAGAGGCGGTATTGAAAGCATTCCCCGCGGTCAGTACGAGGCAGGTCAGGTGCTTGGTATGACGAAAACCCAGATATTTTTCCGTGTCGTGCTTCTTCAGGTCATCAAGCGTATTCTGCCCCCTATGTCCAACGAGATAATAACTCTGGTCAAGGATACGTCGCTTGCCCGTATAATCACCTGCTACGAGATCATCTGGGCGGGACAGAAGTTTATCAAGTCAGAGGGCATCATATGGCCTTTGTTCTACACAGGCGCCTTTTATTTGCTTTTCTCAGGACTTCTCACCATCCTCTTTGCAAAGATGGAAAAGAAGCTCAGCTATTTCAAAAATTAAGGAGGTGCCGCTATGTCAATACTTAACGTATACGATCTGAAAAAAAGCTTCGGCAAGACCGAGGTACTGAAGGGCATCACCTTCTCCGTTGAACAGGGTGAGGTCATCTCCATTCTCGGCTCATCGGGAAGCGGCAAGACCACCCTGCTCCGTTGTCTCAACTTTCTTGAGACCCCAAACGAAGGCAGGATAGAGGTCAACGGAAGAGAGATATTCTCTGCCGACAACAAGGAGCTTCCTGACCGCGTGCTCAGGGAAAACCGCCTGAATTTCGGCCTTGTTTTTCAGCAGTTCAACCTTTTCCCCCAATACACCGTTCTGGAAAACCTGACTCTTGCGGCAAAGCTCAGGGTAAAGGAAGCCGCAAAAAAAGACAAAACGCTTTCAAAAAATCAGCTTTTTGAGAGCATTGACAAGCAGGCTCTGGAGACACTTGAAAGTGTGGGTCTTTCCGAAAAGAAGGATTTCTACCCCTGCCAGCTTTCCGGCGGTCAACAGCAGAGAGTTGCCATTGCCCGTGCTCTTATGCTCTCTCCTCAGATACTTTGCTTTGACGAACCCACAAGCGCCCTTGACCCTGAGCTTACGGGCGAGGTGCTTGCTGTTATCAAGGAGCTTGCTCAGAGAAAGGTCACTATGATAATCGTCACCCACGAGATGGCCTTTGCCAGAGAGGTCTCCGATAAGATCATTTTTATGGACGAGGGCGTTGTTGCCGCCTGCGGCACCCCCGACGAGATATTCTGTAACAGCTCAAACGAGCGAATCTGCAAATTCATCAGCGCAATGTCGAACAAATAAAGAAAATGCTTGCCGATACCTTTATCGACAAGCATTTTTAATTTTATATCAAATTGAATCTATCCATTGCCCCGATCAGCCTTTCGGCACGCATTCTGAGAAAACTGTGGTCTATGCTTCCAAGCTTTTTATACCACAATATCTCAGAATAGAGGGCGTACAGCTCAAGCTTTACGTCACAGTATTTGGTTGTCTGTACCTTGCTTTTATAAAGCCTGTAAAGTCCAAGCTCGATTCCATAGCCAACGTCCAGCGCGAAAAGCTCGTACTCAGGGTCTGCCCACATTACGTTGAAGGGGTCCACCACCGAAAGAAGCTCTGCTTTTTCGGGATCTATTATGAAATTGGGCATCCAATAGTCGCCGTGGATCAAGGTAGGGAGAAAATCTTCACCTCCGAATATTTCGTTGAAATACCCAAAGGATCGCTCCACCGCCGAAAGAACGTAAGCATCAAGCCGCCCCTCAGAATGTTTGATTTTTGAAAACTCAAGGATTTCATCGGCAAAGCCCTTGTAAAACTCACGCCACGAATTGAAGGTTGGGGCATCATAGGGGCCGAATTTATCACCCTTGACTTTTTGAAGAGTGATAAGGTTATCCACGATACTGTTTGCAAGCTTTACCTTATCGGGTAAATTCTTTACCGCATCGCTCTCACCGCTGACGCCGTTTATATATTCCATGGCGATGATGCCGCAATCTTTCCGCTCTTCGAAATAGTATACCCTCGGTATTTTACTCTCTGTTTTTTCACGGAGAAAGGACAGCATCCTGTATTCCTGCTTCATAACGGCAGGGTGGCTTGAGACCTTTACGGCAATAGTTTCAGGTGCAGTATCGCACAAAACCTTATATACAGAGCCAACTGATCCGTTACCAAGCTTTGAAAGCTCAAGTGCCGAAAGACCCATATTTGCTTTTATTGAGCTTTTTATAATGCTTTCAATGTTCATATACGAATCAATCCGTTATTTACAGCTTAATCTTTAGCTTTTGCGAAATCAAAATCTTCAGGCCTGTACCAGATGCCCTCATCGTTGTTCATATCCATCAGCACGGGCTTACCGTCCTCTTCGGACAGCTCAAAAATATTACCATAGCGTCCGAGGTGCGCCACGATTCGCTCAGCCTCACTGTAATAGTCCCATACTCCGTACTCTGCATCCTCTTCAATAGCTGCTATAAAGTCCTCGGAATCAAGATCATCGATCTCATCCTCGGGAAAATACTCCTCTCCGTAGGTGATGCTTTGATCTTCATTGAATATGATAACTCGAATTGCATAACCCCATGTTGTAGGGGGATTACCGTCTGGTCCATAATATGCCATTATCCATTCACCAAGGAACTCCTCACAAGCAGCATTTTCCTCATTGCTTTTCTCTGCTTGCTCATCCGGCTCATCCGCCTTTGCCTCTGTGCCGCAGGAAAAGAGTGAAAGACACATCGCCGCAAGGATAACAAGTGCAATAATTCTTTTCATTCCGTCTTACCTCCAAAAGATCAACTCAGCTCTAAAAAATTTGTCAGCTCAACTTGATTATAATATTTGAGAGGGGCATTGTCAAGAATGGATTCAGCTTGTGCCTTGGAGCAGCCCGGTTAAATAAAATTCCGTTATTTTCTTTCGCCGGATACTTGACAAATCCCGAATAAGTCTATATAATAACATACGTTAACGGAAGCATAGCTCAGCTGGTTAGAGTACTTGCTTGACATGCAAGGGGTCACTGGTTCGATTCCAGTTGTTTCCACCATGTAAAAAACCTCTTTTGTCCGGTAGACAAAAGAGGTTTTTCAATGATATCCGTTTCCTGCGGTCGCCTTCATCACCACCGCAAAAAGAGAATCAATAAAGTAGTTGTAAATTACAAAAAAATGAAAAGGAGGGCAAAAAATGAATTTGAATCATGCAGATATGTTAAAATACTTGGACCTTAAGCGCGCATGGCAAGAATGCATAGAAGAACAGTATGATATGAGGTTGAATTTTGAGAATTTTCGGTTAGTAGCAAAAGGCACCTGTGAATTGTTTTCTTTAGCATTCGATTTGCAATATTCGAATCTTCAGTTTCCTATTCAGATTGTTGAATTAATGTTATATGCAAAGGAATTTGCCGCAATACCAGCTGACGGATGTAACAGTGAAAGTAAAGTGGCACAATTGGTAGCAAATGCTCTTTCTGATGTGAATAACTGCTGTGGAATCTTCCATCCTAAAAAGGAAACAGAGCCGACTTATTGGGGATTTAAGGTCAAAGGAGCACAGAAAACGCACAAAATAAATAAAAATACTTTTCGACTGACCAAACTATTTGAAGATTTATATTAATCAAAATACGTACCGATGTAGGATTTGATGAAAAGACGCTCTTTGCGGATAGAAATGTAAAACACTACATTTTAGGAAATTTTCACTTTGACATCGAACAGAACACTCACACTACTTTTGGTCGTTCTTACCCCTATTTATACTACTTTTAGTCGCTCTTTCGCAAAAAGAAAAGAGGATGCTTCGCATCCTCTTTTCTTTTTGGTGAAACAAATTCTACCCGGAATCGAAAGGTCGTGCCTATGTCGGTACGACAGGCAAAAACAGTCCGGTGGACTGTTTTTAGACCGTGGCGCTGCACTCGCTTGAATTTTAAAAGTCAGAAACGACCGTGAGCGTCGAAATGCATTTCGACGAAACCTTTGATCCGGTCTGTTAAATAATAAAGAAAAAACACCT